>QNEY01000053.1 GCA_003645385.1 Gammaproteobacteria bacterium
ACATATGGCAGCATCTTACGCTGACTTTCGCGCACTTCAGCCGGCAGGCTTAGTGTTAATGCACCAATCACCGACCCACACATGGCAATACAGTGAACTGTACTGAACAGCCCCAGTAAAAAAGCCGTGATATATGAACTTGTTATCGCTTCCATCATTTAAAATCCGAGTCACCTTTCACTAAATATTGGCACATTAACATGCCATAAAAAAGCAAATTTAGGTCATTTCACACACTTTATCCTCATAAAACACATTTTTATTGAATATGAACTGCTTAAAATTTACTGGTCATTTTTGGAGCGATATTATGCACATCACTAAATTGTTGCCTCTGCCACTATTAATGTTAGGGCTCAACACACCTTTATATGCAGAGCATATTAGTTTGCCTACTATTTCAGTTGAAGGTAGTGCTGGCGAGGAAACCCCTTATGCATTACCTTTACCTGCTATCACCTCACCTGACACTGGAGAGTTATTAAAACGTCTGCCTGGTGCAAATATCAACCGCAACGGACCTCTTACCAGTATTGCCCAGTATCGTGGTTTATTTGGCGATCGAGTTAATGTCTTAATTGATGGCATGCGAATCAATCCTGCTGGTCCAAATACTATGGATAGTCCATTAAGTTATATTCCTGCATCACGATTGGAGGAAATCTCACTTTACCGTGGTATTGCTCCTGTCAGTACTGGTATGGAAACAATAGGCGGAACTATTGTTGCAAACTCTAAAAAGCCAGCCTTTGGTGACGGTGATGAAATGGAATTTCATGGTAACGCTAATGCTGGCTATAATGAAAATGGAAATAGCTATCAATCATCAGTCCTAGCAGGAATCACTAATAAAAACCATAAATTCCATATTACAGGCAGCATCGAAAGTGGTGATGACCTTGAGTTTCCTGATGGTGAGATTCTTCCAAGTGAACATGAACGTGACACTTTTGGTGCCGGCTATGCTTTCCAGAATGGTCAACAATCTGTTTCCCTGCAAGCTGAACACCATGATACTGGTGAAACAGGCACGCCAGCACTCCCTATGGATATCATCTATGCTAGAGGTGAGAACTATTCTGGACAATTTAAAAACAAATTCACTAATGGTGGAGAATTAAGTGCAAATCTAAGCTACCAAGATGCTGATCATCGAATGGCAAATTATGTTTTGCGAACACCTCCATCTCCAATGATGCGCCGACATGCAATAACTGACGTTGAAACTCTTGGCATAGGGATGGCATATAACTTCTCAAGTTGGACGGTAGGATTTGATACCGATCAAAGTGAGCATAATGCGGATATATTTAGTCCTGACAATACTATGTTCTACGTTGATAACTACAACGATATTGAACGAGATCGTTATGGTATTTTTGGAGAAAAAATATTTACTGTTAACGACTGGAAGATTGAAACAGGTGTACGCTACTCACGTATTGAAATGGATGCAGGTACCGTCGACAGTAGCATGTCAATGATGCCAAATATGATGGGAGCCAATGTTAGGACCCTCCGTAATAACTTTAATAATGCAGATCGTGAACAAAATGAAAACTTATTTGATATTGTCTTAAATGGTTCTTTCCCACTTTCATCTCAACTTGATATTATCACTGGTTTAGCGAGAAAAGAACGTGCTCCTAGCTATCAAGAACGTTATCTATGGCTACCATTAGAGTCAACCGGAGGCTTAGCTGATGGCAATAACTATATCGGTGACGTCTCACTTGATCCAGAAACTGCATATCAAGCTGAGTTAGGATTGGATTGGCATACTCCAAAAGCAGCCTTCTCACCCCGAGTGTTCTATCATCATATCGATGATTATATTCAAGGAACGCCAAGCACAAATGCTGCTGCCAATATGCTGAGCGCAATGATGGGTAACCCAGATCCATTACAATTCACTAATGTTGATGCCAAATTGTACGGTATTGATGCAAACTGGTTAGTCGCTTTAACTAATCAATGGCAATTGGATGGGACCGTCAGTTATGTTCGAGGAGAACGTCGTGATACCAGCGATAATCTCTACCGCATCGCCCCTCTTACTGCCCGAACAATGTTAAGTTATATCAAGACCGAGTGGTCTGTTGGTGTTGAAGCTGTCACGGTAGCATCCCAAGATGATGTGTCATCAGAGAATAGCGAATCTAAAACCAGTGGTTATGCTTTCTTTAACCTGTTAGGGAGTTATCAGGCAACACAAGGTCTTACTCTCTCTGCAGGCGTAAATAACGTGTTTGATCGTGAATACCAAGATCATTTAGGCGGTTACAATCGCATAAAAGATAATCCTGATATTGCACAAGGTGAACGCTTGCCTGGCTTGGGTCGTAGTGCTTACGTTAGTGCTAATTTTAACTGGTAACTATTATGGTCATTCCCTCGGTCAAATAGCTGAGGGAATGATCTCTAATCTTTGAATAATTGATTTATCGCTTCTCGATCAGCTTGCAACTTAAACTCTGCCTGTCTGGCTTCATTAGCATCAGTCATATAACGAAATATAATTACATTACCCTTCTGAACCTGCTGACCTAGCGATGCAATCGCTATCGGTGTCTGAATAGGAAAATCAACAACTTCTGGCCGACGATCAGACTTCATATGTTGATAAGTCTCTTTATCCCATCCAGTCAATTTAAGAATATCAGGCTTTGTTGTTGCAACTCGACTAAACTGCCATTCTTCTGTCGCTACCTCGGCTTGGAATGTATAGTCCACTTTCTGCTCAGCCCTTGCTGGGCTACCGCATAATTTTTGATGGTCCAATTTGATTGGTTGATGCTGATCGACCTGTAATACGATAAGTTCCGAACCAGAAAAGCTATCAGAAACTTGATCGGTGATCATAAAACTACCCCATAACTCACCATTATTCAGACGGTGAATCATTAAAGTATCACCAGTTTTGCTCGACAAAATAACTGACTCACTTGCCTGTATTGATAAAGCTATAGCAAGCATTATCAGACCAATCGTTTTCAATAACTTCATATACTGTCTCCTAAATTATCAGACAGACATTATCCATATTGGTTCATTAGGCTTTGCTAATTATCTTTAATTTTCAGTTTAACCCCAATGGCTTTCAAGCAATCAGCCTCTTGAAGCAGGTCTGCTTCGGTCAATGGATGTTTTTTCAACCAATCTTGTGGCAGTTTCAATCGTAAACCCTTTTTAGTCACCTTAAGTTTTACAAAAGTATCTGTTTGCTCAGTTCGACCCCGATTGAATACCATTGCTAAACGCAATATGACCGCTAATCGTGTTGTTGATTGCTGTAATTCCTCAGGTAATTCTTTAATGTCTTGTTTTGATACTTTTCTGCGATGACGCTGAACCATAAAAGCTAAAGCATGTTGTTCTTCTCTTGAAAATCCGGGGAAATCAGAATGCGCCACCAAGTAACCTGAATGCTTGTGATAATGCTCATGAGAAATCGCTAATCCCACTTCATGCAGCTTAGCTGCCCACTGTAAGCGATTCAAATAGTCGTCATCATTAATTTGCCAATCTGCTGAGATTTGTTCAAATAACTGTGTTGCCATATCCATAACACGTTTAGCGTGGACATCATCAACTTCATAACGTCTTGCCATAGCTGAAACCGTTCGATCACGTTCATCATCATGTTGTATACGGCCTAATAGATCATATAATAAACCTTCTCGTAATGCGCCATCCGACACCGTCATCCGCTCAATTTTCAAACGATCAAATGATGCTTTTAATACTGCAACACCACCAGGCAGTACTGATGCACGCTCTTCAGACAAGCCATCTAGTTTAAAGCCATCAACATCACCTGCAGTAATCATGGCATCAATTAATTTATCTAATGACTTAGGTGTTATAACTCCATCATCAGCCCAATCATTTTCTTTCACGATATTGGCAACGGTACGAATGGTGCCTGATGCACCAATGGCCTCAGACCAGCCCATATTGCGATAAGGTCGTTGGATTGACCGTAATCTCGTACCCGCAGCAATCAAGGCTGATTTCATTCTGGTACGCGTTATCTTGCCATCACCAAAGAATCGCTGGGAAAAGCTTACGCAACCCATTTCGAGGCTTTCACGCATCAAACCAGTAAAACCTTCACCAATAATAAATTCGGTACTACCACCACCAATATCCATAACCAGACGGTTTGAATTGTCAAAAGCTAGTGCATGAGCAACACCAAGATATATAAGACGAGCTTCTTCTTCACCGGCAACAATTTCAATCGGATGGCCCAGAGCATGCCTGGCTTTTCGTAGGAATAACTGGCTATTTTTTGCTACCCGTAATGTATTGGTGCCGACTATGCGTACACTACCTGTTGGCAAATCTTTGATTCGCTCACCAAATCGTTGCAAACATGCAATTGCCCGTTCTTGGGCATCATCTGATATACGGTTGTCTTTATCCAGACCTGCGCGCAATTGCACCATTTCACGCAGCTTATCTACTACTTGAAAGTGTCCATCACGCAGACGGGCAATAATCATGTGAAAGCTATTTGAACCTAAATCAATTGCAGCTAATACATCATATTCAGTCTGTTGCTTCATACTGTCTACTCATTTCAAACAATGACATCATTCTGCATCACATTGGCCACTGTGGACAAGGCTAACTGCTCAAATAAAAATCCCCGCACGTGTAAAGTACAGGCTTTTTTGTTTGAAATTAGTACAGGAAATTTAATTATTGCGTTGTAAAGCGTGATCTATTGTACGAATAGGTCTCAAAGTTCAACAACTCTCATTAAGGGAAAGTTACAGACAAACTGTGAGCCTACACCTAATTCACTACTAATTTTAAGATCGGCATCATGCCGTTGCAGAACGTGCTTTACAATTGCCAAGCCTAATCCTGTCCCACCGGCCTCTTGTGAACGACCACTATCTACTCGATAAAAACGTTCCGTTAATCTTTCGAGATGATGCTCAGCAATACCCTCACCTTGATCACAAATTTTAATATGGGCACCTTCACTGTCTACGAACCAACTGACAGTGATCTTACTTCCGTCAGGAGTATATTTAACGGCATTAAACACTAAATTTGATACCGCACTTCGCAACTCATCAGCATCTGCTAGCAATCCTTGCCTAGTTGAAAGTTTAAGTTCAATTTCATGTGAGCGATACTGTTCTAATTTTTTTGCATCCTCGCTAATCGAGCTTAATAATTCCGATATATCTGTCGGCTCATAACTCAATGCTTTCTCACCCGTTTCCAATTGTGATAACGCTAATAAATCAGTGATCATTACATGCATTCGTTCTGTCTGTTGCTGCATAACAGGCAACGCTGCACTCCATTGCTCGACAGGACTATTTTCATTAAAAGTTTCCAAATAGCCTCTTAATACAGTTAATGGTGTTCTTAATTCATGGGACACATTAGCCACAAAATCACGCCGCATGGTTTGCAACTTCAATGTATGGGTAATATCTCGTGCGACCAATAATCGACCACTACCCATATAACGTACAATCTTCACTTCAAGTTGCAAATCAGCCTTCAAGGGGGACGTCACATTGACAAATTGTCCCTCGGTGAGATCTAAATCAAATAACTGTTGAAATTTAGGGTCTCGAATTAAATTTTTAACTCTTACGTGATTATCTTGCGGCCAGTAAACACCTAACAATTCTTCTGCAGCAGCATTCGACCAAATAATACGCCCATCTGCAGCAAGGACAACAATCCCATCAGGTAATGCAGCCGTTGTCGCTTGAAAACGCCTTAAATAACCCGTTAACTTCTTTTTACGTGATTTATTTTGTTTGTGTACCCGCTTAATTTCCCTACAAATATCATTGATCATGCCTTCGGCTTTGGGTGGACTATATTTTTTAGGATTTTTTAGCCATCGATAGAGCTGGTTCCAAGAACGTTGTAGCCACATGGCATATGCAAACGCAGCTAAGAACATCAAAGGCAACATCTGACCAAATAGTAGACCGACAAAGCCTGCCAAGCTGACTATGATGAGTAGGCGCCAATAATCCCAATGCATCTGGCTAAACCCGCTTAGTCTTCAGAAAAACGATAACCGACTCCACGAACCGTTTGTATAAGGTTTTCATGACCAGTGGCTTCCAGGGCTTTTCGTAAACGACGAATATGCACATCAACTGTACGCTCTTCAATATAAACCATATCTCCCCAAACATGATCAAGTAGTTGACCACGACTATACGCACGCTCAGTATTTTTCATAAAGAAATGCAGTAATCGAAATTCTGTTGGTCCCAGATCAACCCTCTGTCCATCAACACTAACTCGATGACTTTTAGTGTCCAGCACTAAACCTGTCACTTCAAGGTTTTGGACTTCTTCAGCCTCAGGTGTCTGACAACGTCGTAATATTGCTTTTATTCTTGCTACTAATTCAGCTGGTGAAAAGGGTTTATTCACATAATCGTCAGCCCCAACACTCAAGCCTTTAACCATATCCTCACTCTCGCCTTTGGCTGTAAGCATAATGACCGGAATACTAGACCACAGATCATTGGATCGTAAACGACGGATAAATTCAATACCATCTATGCCGGGCAACATCCAATCCAGCAAAATCAGATCGGGCTGATTGTTTTTCAACCATGCCAAACCTTGTTCTGCATCACTGAATGGCTCGCAAGAAAAGCTCGAATGTCTAAGAGAGAAACACAGCATATCTCTAATCGCAGTATCATCTTCTATCACTAAAATCATCGTTGCCATAGTGTACATTCCTATGTCGATAAACTAACTGATTCATCATACCCACTAATTATTACAGATTTGTAACAGCTTCCCATAATATAAGTTGTGCATTCAAATTGTTGCTTGCACACACTTCAAGACCCCATAGTCATATAGCCCATCCAGGGCATCATAGACAGGTTTAAGTCTACCTTTGTCTTCATCTTCGAGAGATTCAATAAGAAAAACAATCTCCTTATAAGCCGCATCTTCCAGCCCAATAACCTCGCGTACATCAAGTAATCCAACCTCAATTGCATCCGCTAAATGAGCATATATAGTGCTAGTTTTGATATCGCGTTGTTGTGCTATTTGTTCAACATTCAAATCTTGCTGATAAAGAACCAACGTTTCATTAACTGTCTCACTGAGACGATTATCAAGTAATTCTGACAGGGGATATTGGCTGATTTCATCAACAAATTTTTGCCCATATCGGGCTAGCTTTTGTTCACCGACTCCAGAAATACGACTAAAATCACTGAGAGTTTGCGGTCTTTTCCTAACCATCTCCTGCAACGTGGCATCATGGAAAATGACAAATGATGGCACACCATGCTGTTCTGCCAACGTTGTCCGTAGTGTCCGTAACGCTTCCCATAAAGGCAGGTCTTGTGGCCGGATGGCATTATTTTGTTTTGCTTTTTTAGCTATTTTTTCTTCTTTACTCTGTTTTCTCAATTCCAGTTTTTGTTCGCCACGCAATATCACACGACATTTTTCTGTGAGCCTTAATGCGCCATGGCGCTCTATATCAATATCAATATAACCCAGTGCTATCAGTTGTCTAAACACACTCCGCCATTCGGCCACTGAAAAATTCACTCCTATGCCAAAGGTACTGAGCCGGTCATGGTTGTTTCGCTGAATACGTTCATCTATTTTCCCAAGCAAAATGTCTATGATGTAATTTACCCCAAAACGCTGATCTGTTCGGTAAATACACGATAGTGCTTTTTGGACAGATTCGGTGCCATCCCATTTGTCTGGTGGATTTTGACAGTTATCACAATGCCCACACTGTTGTGCAGAATCTTCATCAAAATAGGCCAGTATCGTGTGTCGACGACATGTAATCGACTCACATAAACCCAGCATGGATTCTAGCTTGTGATGTTCAAGCCGTTTATGTTGCTCATCAGCATTGGAATCTTGGGTAAACTGCCTGAGGGTAATGACATCCTGTAAGCCATATGCCATCCAAGCATTGGCAGGTTCACCATCACGGCCTGCACGACCCGTTTCTTGATAATAGGCTTCGACACTTTTGGGTAGATTTAAGTGAGCGACAAAACGGACATCGGGCTTATCAATACCCATACCAAATGCAATTGTTGCAACAATAATTACACCATCTTCACGTAAGAATCGCTGCTGATTCTGTTGACGTAATTCCTGAGATAATCCAGCGTGATAAGGCAAGGCGACCCGACCCTGCTCTGATAACCAGTCTGCAATTGATTCTACCTTTTTACGAGACAGACAATAAACAATGCCCGCATCATGCGGATGATTGTCCTCGATAAATCTCCACAAACGCTGCTTGGGATTATTGCCCTCTGAAATCGCGTAGTGAATATTGGGCCGATCAAAACTATTGATAAAAACACCGGCATCATCTAGCTTAAGTTGAGAAATAATTTCTTGCTGCGTACGCTGATCAGCCGTTGCAGTTAATGCAATTCTAGGAACACTGGGATAACGTTCATGCAATAGTTTTAGCTGTTGATAGTTCGGGCGGAAATCATGTCCCCATTGTGATACACAATGTGCTTCATCAATTGCAAACAAAGACAATTGGCAATTATCCAGTAATGCCAACATCTGATCCATCAACAATCTTTCAGGTGCTACATAAAGCAAATCAAGTTCATTGTTGAGTAATTGCTGTTCTACATGATGTGCTTCATTTGGACTCAGACTTGAGTTTAGAAAAGCCGCCTTGATACCTAATTGTTGCAGAGCATCGACCTGATCCTGCATAAGCGCAATCAGGGGTGAAATAACAATTGCAGTTCCATCTCGTACTAATGCTGGGATCTGATAACACAATGATTTACCACCACCTGTTGGCATCAATACCAGTGCATCTTTACCATCAAGTAGGGTTTGTATTATGTCGCGCTGAGCATGACGAAACTGTTCATACCCAAATAGTGATTGAAGGATGTCCTGTGCTCGTTTCATTCAGTGTTTTGCCCGTCTTTCCCTGATAATACAATATGGACTGTTGAGGATGGCAAGACCTTAGAAAATCAACATGTTCGGTCGAATACACATTAAAGCATGAAGCCCTTA
>QNEY01000054.1 GCA_003645385.1 Gammaproteobacteria bacterium
ATATCCAGCCCTTCTATTTCATTGCGTGGAACCATTACATCGTCAACAGTAATTTTTTCCAGATCAAGGATACTTACCAGCATTTTTTTGTGGCGCTTAGGAATTAAACTGCCTGCTTCCATTAGTGCTATACGTAACTCTTCTCGGTTTATCGAAACTGATGAAGAATCTTCAGGTGACACACCCAATAAGGCGAGTAATCTATTGGTAATTCCATTAGTAAACCAGACCAGAGGAAACAGAATAAAGAGTAGGGGTTTAAGTATGAAGCTAGCAGGAAAGGCAACACGCTCAGGGTGCAGTGCCGCCAGTGTTTTCGGGGTGACTTCAGCAAATAATAAGATGATTAAGGTTAGAGTGAAAGTTGCAATTACAATCCCATTTTCGCCATAGAGTTTTACTCCAATAATAGTGGCAATTGCAGAAGCAAATATATTGACAAAATTATTTCCGAGTAAAATCAGTCCGATCAATCTGTCAGGCCGATCTAATAATTGGCTGGCACGGATTGCACCAGCGTGACCTTCTTGCTCTAAGTGTCTTAGGCGGTATCGGTTGAGCGACATTAAAGCTGTTTCTGAGCTGGAAAAAAAAGCCGAGAAAACCAGTAAGACAAATAAGATGAAAAACAATAATGTTAGCGATGTTGATTCAAGCATAGTTTATAGAATAAATTCCAATACCAGTTTGCTACCGAAATACGCTAATACCAGAAAGATAAAACCGATTAATGTCCATTTGACAGCAGTATTACCTCGCCAGCCATATTTCCAGCGTCCCCATAGTAACGTGGCAAAGACAAACCAACCAAGGATGGACAGCACAGTTTTATGAACAAGATGCTGAGCAAATAAGTCATCAATAAAAATAACACCAGTGATAAAGCCAATCGTCAGAAAAATAAAGCCGGCGATAATTAATTGAAACAAACTCTGTTCCATTGTTTGTAGTGGTGGTAGCTTTCGCATGATGCCGTTAATATGATGCTGGCGTAATTGTCTTTCTTGTATCGACAGAATCATAGCTTGCAAAGCTGCTAGAGCAAATAAACTATATGCAGCAAGCGACAACAAAATATGCCATTCAAGTGCCGGGTCAATAAGGGTAGTAGTTTGTGTGCTTGGTAGATTTGACTTCAATACCAGACTGATCATGACCAGTGGATATATCATTATTCCTAGATGAGCTCGGGGTGACTTTGCACCTAAAATTAATGCAATAAAGGCCATCAGCCAGCTCGCAATACTTAAAGATGAAAATAGGCCTAGATCCCAGCCACCAGCTTGTTTCATTGTGAAAAAGATATCGGCTGCGTGAAAAACCAGTGCTAGCAGAATTAATAAGCTAACAGGAAAGATGATATTGCTCTCGACACTATCTCGTTGAACAAAACGTCGAATTAAAATGACGCTACAACTCAGATAGAGAAAAATAGCCAATGCATTTGCCAAAGCCATAGCAATTTATTCCTTCCAGTTAGAATTAAGCATTTTCATAAATATGAATGATAAACGATGGAAACATAAATCGGTTAATAATATCAGTTATAATTATGTATTACATACCGATTTCTTGGTATGCACATATAGTTCAAGGTGAACCATGTTTGATAGTTTGAGTGAAAGACTTGGAAGCACGCTGAAAAAGCTTCGTGGACAAGGACGAATTACAGAAGATAATGTAAAAGAAACCCTGCGTGAAGTGCGTATGGCATTGCTTGAAGCTGATGTTGCTTTGCCGGTTGTCCGTGAGTTTATTGAGCGGGTAAAAGAACGGGCGCTGGGACAAGATGTTCTCCGTAGCCTGACTCCAGGTCAAGCATTAGTTAAAGTTGTCAATGATGAACTTGTTGCAGTTATGGGGGAAGCGAATGAAAGGCTAAACCTGAATACACAACCTCCAGCGGTTATTTTGATGGCAGGTTTGCAAGGTGCTGGTAAAACAACCAGCGTTGCTAAACTGGCACGTTGGTTGAAAGAACGTGAACGTAAATCAGTCATGGTGGCTAGTGCGGATATCTATCGGCCGGCAGCGATCGAGCAATTAAAAACATTGGCTAACGAAGTTGATGCACACTTTTTTCCAAGCCAAACAGATCAAGACCCTGTAGAAATTGCGCAAGCAGCAATTGCTCAAGCTAAGTTACAGTTTGTTGATGTCGTTATTATTGATACCGCCGGTAGATTGCATATCGATGATGACATGATGTCAGAAATCAAACGTATTCATGCGGCAATTAACCCAATCGAAACACTATTTACTGTTGACAGCATGACAGGGCAAGACGCTGCTAATACGGCCAAGGCATTTAATGATGCCTTACCATTGACTGGCATCATTTTGACTAAGACAGATGGTGATGCTCGTGGCGGTGCAGCATTATCAATTCGTCATATTACCGGTAAACCTATAAAGTTTATGGGTGTTGGTGAAAAAACTGAAGCCTTAGAACCTTTCCATCCAGATAGAGTTGTTTCGCGCATTTTGGGAATGGGCGATGTACTATCTCTAGTAGAAGATGCACAGAGAAAAATGGATAAAGGCTCTGCTGAGCAGTTAGCCAATAAGCTTAAAAAAGGTAAAGGGTTTGATTTAGAAGACTTTCGAGATCAATTGCGCCAGATGGGGAATATGGGCGGTATCGGTTCTATGTTGGAAAAAATGCCTGGTATGGGAAATATCCCTGCAGCAGCCAAACAACAGGTCAATGATAAAGAGTTAGGAAAACTGGAAGCGATTATTAACTCGATGACTAAAAAAGAACGTCAACGGCCTGATGTTATTAAAGGTTCACGTAAAAAACGTATTGCAGCAGGATCGGGCACACAAATACAAGATGTTAATCGACTGCTTAAGCAGTTCGCACAAATGCAAAAAATGATGAAAAAAATGAGTCAGAAAGGTGGTATGGCTAAGATGATGCGTGGTTTGGGAGGTAAGTTTCCAATGGGTGGGGGGATGCCTTTTTAGCAGTATTATTTATGCATTCCAGTTGAAACAAGTTTGTTTTCGTCGTCGAAGAAGTTTTATCGTGATCTGGGTTAAGTAGATTCTATATTAGAATAATACAAACTTATGCTTTTCAAATGCTAGAGAGTTGCGTAGAATATATCTGTTTTTCGATCCAGTTTTGTACAGGCAGGAATATGGTAACAATTAGATTATCTCGCGGCGGCGCTAAAAAGCGTCCTTATTACACAGTAGTAGTGACTGATTCACGTAACAAGCGTGATGGTCGTTGCATTGAACGTGTAGGTTTTTTTAATCCTTTAGCAAAAGGACAAGAAGAGACTTTACGTTTAGATATGGAACGCATTACACACTGGATCGGTTTAGGTGCACAAACTTCAGAACGCGTAACTAAGCTTATCGAGCAAGCCCAAGCAGCATAATTGTTGCTAAGTAGTTAAGGTTTCAATGTGGACACTTCCGAGGAATTTATCCCGGTAGGAAAAATATCTGGTGCCTTTGGGGTAAAAGGATGGGTGAAAGTATTTTCATTTACTGATCCCCGAAAAAATATTTTAAGTTATTCACCACTTTATATATCACGCAAAGGTGAGTGGGTTGAAGCGAAGGTGTCCGGTGGGCGCGTTCAAGGTAAAGGCATAGTGATGGGCTTGGTTGATATAACAGATCCAGACCAAGCTCTACCTTTAATTGGTAGTGAACTAGCCATTACCAAAAAGCAGTTAAAGCCTACGGCTAAAGATGAGTTCTACTGGTCTGACTTGATAGGTTTGACAGTAGTTAACCTGCAAAATGAAATGTTGGGTCAGGTTGAAAGTTTGCTTGAAACTGGCGCACATGATGTGTTGCTTGTACAAGATAAAGAACATAAAACTGAACGATTAATACCTTTTGTAATAGGTGAGATTGTTGAGTTGGTCGATTTGGATGATAAGATTATTCGGGTTGATTGGGAGTTGGATTATTGAGGTAACAGTCTCATGCGAATAGGTGTGGTGTCTTTGTTCCCTCAAATGTTTGATGCAATAACACAATATGGTGTAACTGGTCGGGCAGTATCGCAAGGCAAGTTGGTCATTGATTATTGGACTCCGCGTGATTTTACGCAGGATAAACATCGAACAGTTGATGATAGGCCTTATGGTGGCGGTCCTGGAATGGTGATGAAAGTTGAACCATTGCAGAAAGCTATTCAAGCGGCAAAGCAGAAATTAGGTCAGCAAACTAAAGTGGCATATTTGTCACCGCAAGGTCGAAAACTTGACCAGCAAGGTTTGCAACAATTGGCAACAAGAGAAGCAATGATCTTTGTTGCAGGGCGTTATGAAGGGATTGATGAACGCCTGATTGAAAATGAGATAGATGAGGAATGGTCCATTGGGGACTATGTTCTCAGTGGTGGTGAACTTGCTGCGATGGTCATGATTGACGGTGTGGCAAGATTGTTACCTGGTGTGTTAGGTGATGAAGAATCGGCTCAACAAGATTCTTTTATGGCTGGTTTGTTAGACCATCCACATTACACACGACCGGAACGATTAACCAATCAGTCAGTGCCAGAGGTGCTGTTGGGTGGTGATCATGAGGCAATACGGAAGTGGCGTCTCAAACAGTCTTTAGGACGAACATGGTTACGGCGGCCTGACTTGTTAGAAATGGATACATTAACTAACGAGCAGAAAGCATTATTAGAACAATTTATTGCCGAAAATGGGCAGGAAGAAGTTGGAGTAGAACGATGAGTAATATTATTGAACAGCTTAATGCTGAACAAATGAGACAGGACCTTCCTGCATTTTCTTCAGGTGATACTGTTGTTGTGAAAGTAAAAATTAAAGAAGGCGACCGTGAACGTGAGCAAGCGTTTGAAGGCGTTGTTATTGCTAAACGTAACCGTGGATTGCATTCAGCATTCACTGTACGTAAAATTTCTAACGGTGTTGGTGTTGAGCGTGTTTTCCAAACTCATAGCCCATCAGTTGCTAGTCTAGAGGTAGTACGTCGTGGTGATGTACGTCGTGCCAAACTATACTACTTGCGTGAGCTTACTGGTAAAGCTGCTCGTATTAAAGAAAAATTATCTTAATCTAAAACACACTGGGTCGATTGACGATCCTGTTTTGTGAGATTAGAAAAAGGGTACCGCTGGTTACAGTTGTGCCCTTTTTTGCATTATGACTACTTACACAATTATTGATACACCTTTTGGACAAATAACACTCTTTGCATCTGAGTATTATTTACAAGGTATAGATTTGTTTAATATTCAGGCCGATACAATTTCTCAATCATCACCAATTACCCAGCAACTTAGCCGAGAATTAAAAGACTTTTTTATTCAGGCACACAATGCTTGGTCAATACCATTAATGTATGCAGGAACGGACTTTCAACAAACGGTGTGGCAGTATTTACGGATGATACCTATTGGTGAAACACGCACTTATTCGGAAGTAGCGAGTGCCCTAAATACATCAGCTCGTGCTGTCGGAAATGTATGTCGAGCTAATCCATTTCCTATTGTGGTGCCATGTCATCGTGTAGTATCAAAAGCCGGACTAGGTGGTTTTGCTGGTAAAATCGAGGGTCATGAAATGACAGTAAAACAATGGCTATTAGATCATGAGCAAAAATGAAATTAGCAGTTATTACTTGCAACCATTATGGATTCTTTATGGTTGGAGTCAGGCTTAAGTAAAAATACTATCGCTGCATATCAGCGTGATCTTTTAGGCTTTGCAACATGGTTAAGGCAGTTTGACATTGATTTAGCTGCCGCTAGTCGCACTGACATTTTGCGGTATCAAAGTGTGCGAATGCGCGAAGGTCGAAAAGTACGAAGTGAGGCCCGTTTACTATCGACATTAAGACGTTTTTACCGTTATTTATGTCGTGAAGAGATTCGAGACTCTGATCCGACTGCTCAAATTGAGTCACCACGCTTAGGTAGACCACTACCAAGTAGTCTAACTGAAAATGAGGTTGAAGACTTACTTGCCCAACCCGATGTTAATGAAGCCTTAGGATTACGTGATAGAACTATGTTGGAAGTGTTGTATGCAACGGGTTTAAGAGTCTCTGAATTGATTGCATTAACATTTGAGCAGCTTAATATGAGGCAAGGACTTATTCGTTGCGTAGGCAAAGGCAATAAGGAAAGGTTAGTACCTTTGGGTGAAATTGCTTTGGATTGGCTGCAGCAATATTTATTAGAAAGCAGGCCTGAGTTATTAAAGGGTACAGTCAGTGACGATTTGTTTCCAACTAAGCGAGGCAGAGCGATGACACGGCAGGCTTTTTGGTATTTGATTAAACGCTATGCCAAGCAGGCTGGGATCAAAAAAGATCTGTCACCACATACGTTACGACATGCGTTTGCAACCCATTTACTAAATCATGGTGCTGATTTGCGTGTTGTTCAATTATTATTAGGTCATGCTGATTTATCAACTACACAGATTTATACCCATGTGGCTAAAGAACGCTTAAAGAGTTTGCATGCTAAGCATCACCCACGTGGATAATAGAATTACACTCAACTGAGTTTAAAAATTAGCTATACTTCTCTCCAATTCAATATAGTAGGAGTAAAAAAATGCCGTCATTTGATATCGTTTCAGAAATTGATCAACATGAATTAACTAATGCAGTCGATCAAGCCAATCGTGAAATTGGCAATCGTTTTGATTTTCGTGGAACCGATGCTCGGGTAGAGCAGTCAGATAAGGTACTAACAATACATGCAGATAGTGATTTTCAGCTTGAACAAGTACTTGATATCTTACGGCTTAAGTTAGTCAAACGTGGCATTGAGGTTAGTTGTCTTGAAGTCAAAGACTCGGTCGGTAATGGAAAAATGCGTAAACAGGATGTCATTATCCGCGAAGGAATAGATAAAGATTTATCACGCAAGATTGTCAAAATGATTAAAGATGGTAAAGCTAAAGTTCAGTCAGCTGTTCAGGGTGAAAGTGTCAGGGTAACAGGTAAAAAACGTGATGATTTGCAAGGTGTAATGGCATTGCTACGCGATAATGACAAGGTTGATATGCCGCTGCAATTTAATAATTTTAGAGATTAAGGAATAAACATGATCAAACCACATTATTTTTGGTTGCCTTTAATAGCATGGATGGGAATGGTACAGGCAGATGATGCATTAAAAGCGCAATTAGAACAGGTTATGCCAGGTGTTACTGTAGAGAGTATTGAACCTTTAGGTAAAAATACACATTTGTATGAAGCTACTATTAATGGTGAAATCGTATATTTCTCAGAAGATTGGCGTTATGTGTTTCAAGGTGATGTGGTTGATTTAAAAACACGTGAAAATATTACTGAGAACAAACGGGTTAGCCTAAGAAAAGAGGCGTTAGCATCATTAGATGAAGCTGATCTGATTATCTATGAACCCAAAAAGACAGAACATACATTAACGGTATTTACTGACATTGATTGCGGTTACTGTCGGAAGCTACACCAACAAATGGATAAATATAACGATTTAGGTATTCGTATTCGTTATATGGCATTTCCTCGGGCAGGTATTGATTCTGAAGCCTATGATAAAGCGGAAGATGTATGGTGTTCTGATGATCGGAAACAGGCTATGACTGATGCCAAGAATGGAAAACAAGTCGATTCTGACAGTTGTACTACACCTGTTAAAGCACAATATGAAATGGGCCGCCGTTTAGGTGTGAATGGTACACCTGCACTGTTTTTGGAAAGTGGTGAGATGTTACCTGGTTATGTACCACCGAAACGTTTAAAACAAATACTGGATGAACGTGCATCACAAAGCTAATGATTGATTTATGGTGTTGGCAAAATGAAGTTAAACAACCTGATTTATTACCCTTGGGTCGATTAACTTCATTTCGTTCTTATTACATCGTAAAACACTAAAGCTTTTATTATTCCAATCACCTAAAACAATACGTTTTGCAAATTGGCCCGCTAATGAAAACGTATGAATTGCCGGACGATGAGTGTGCCCATGAATTAACTGTGCGACTTCAAACTGTGTCATCACTCGTTCTACTTCTGTCTGATTCACATCCATAATCGATGTGGCGATATTTTCCTTGTTTTTACGGCTTTTTTGTTTGATCTTGTCGGAAATACTTTGGCGATAGCTTGTGGGTAGTTTAAGGAAACACCACTGTATTATTTTGTTACGAGCCCAGCGACGATAGCGTTGATAAGCGATGTCATCAATGCATAAAGTATCACCGTGAAGCAATAATGTATTGGTACCGTAAAGGTTAATTAGACAAGCATCATTAAGTAATTCACAGCCAATTCGTTGGGCAAAATCTTTGCCCATCATAAAGTCACGATTACCGACCATTAAATAGGTTTTGATGCCGATTTTGTGCAGTTGCAGAAGCTGGTTAATTAATGGTTCATATTCGGATGGCACGATGTCATCCCCCAACCAGGTATTAAACAAATCACCGAGAATATAGAGTGCTTCTATATCTTTTGTCTCTGTTTTGAGAAACTCAACAGTAAGTTGGATTAGATCTGGATTATCGGGACGAAGATGAAGATCAGAAATAAACAGTGTGGTCATAAGTAATTATTCCAGCCCTCAGGAGAGGACTGGAATAGATGAGTTTTATTCAACAATACTGGCTTGGGTAATGAACACATTTTCAACAGGAACATCTTGGTGGCCATTTTTATTGTCAGTGTTGACAGTTCGAATGGCATCAACCACATCCATACCTTCAACAACCTGACCAAAAACAGCGTAGCCCCATCCAGTTCCATTCTCAGCTTGGAAATCAAGGAAGTTGTTATCAACAGTATTGATAAAAAACTGTGCAGTGGCAGAATGTGGATCACCCGTACGTGCCATCGCAATTGATCCTCGAACATTACTCAAACCATTGTTAGCTTCATTTTTTATAGCCATATTAGTTTCTTTTTTTACAAAATCTTCAGTAAATCCGCCACCTTGAATCATAAAGTTTTCAATGACTCGGTGGAAAATGGTGCCATTATAAAAACCATCTTCTACATAGCTCAGGAAGTTTGTCACAGTATTAGGTGC
>QNEY01000055.1 GCA_003645385.1 Gammaproteobacteria bacterium
GAACTTCATCAGCAACTACTGCAAAGCCACGACCGGCCTCACCCGCCATTGCGGCTTGAATAGCTGCATTGAGAGACAAAATATTTGTTTGTTCGGCAATGTCGTCAATTAATTCAACAATATCACCAATTTGCTGTGAGCTTTCCCCTAATCGTTTGATACGTTTTGATGTTTCTTGAATTTGCTCACGGATAGTATCCATACCATCAATTGATTTTTTTACTGCTTCATTACCTTGTACGGCTAAATTTACCGATTGTTCGGCAACATCAGATGACTGATTGGCATTGTGTGATACTTGCTCGATAGAGCTTGCCATATCAGTAATAGCGCTACTTACCTCAGTAATTTGTTGTGCTTGATGATCACTTGCGTCAGTTAAGTGTATAGCTGTTGCCTGAGTTTCCTGAGCTGCAGAAGCTACCTGAAGGGTGGTAGAGTTGATGTTTTCCACCAGATTACGCAACGCATCAATTGTATAATTTATCGAATCTGCTATAGCACCAGTAATATCTTCGGTAACAGTTGCTGAAACGGTGAGATCACCATCAGCCAGATCACCCATTTCATCAAGTAGCCGTAAAATAGCATCCTGATTATGACGATTCTGGAGTTCCATCGTATCCATGGAGTTCTTTAATGTTTTAATTGGACGATAACTTAGCCGTAAAACCATAATTATGGTGAGAATAAAACTTGCAATAATGCCAGCAGAAAATAATTGGGCATCATCTAGAAATTGTTGATACTGGCCTGTAGTAAGTAACCAGATACCAAAGATGGTAAAACCAGTAAACGCAATTGTAAAAAACAAATTAAGCAGATTACCTTTTGAAAACAGTGAGGAGAAAAAAAGTTTGCTTGGTGAGTTCATAAGGATTGTCCTGGAATCAAAATATTATGCGGCAGCATTCAAAAAACGATGCTCATTAACGAGTTTATTGATACTAAATATATCCCAGCTTGTATCTTGCTGAGAGATGCTACCATTGATATAAGGTGAAATTTTATTATCAGACGATGAGCTGGTATTTTCTGGCTCTTGCTGGAAATGTCTTAGGCCAAACACTTCATCGATGAGTATTCCTGAATATAAGTCAGGATGATTAATTATAATGATACGGCTACGCTTATTCACTTTTGTTGCCTGACCATATAAAAAATGTTTTAGGTCAAATAAGGGCAATAATTCGCCACGTAGATTTGCAATACCAAACACCCAAGATTCTGATTTAGGTACGGGGGTTATCTGCTTTGGCACTGGAAAGACTTCACGAGTTTCATTTAAGGGGATAAGGAAATGGTCTTCTGCTATACGAAAATCAATTGCTGTCCATGAACCATAGAGTGCTTTTTCTGATAGATCTGCCACACTTTTTTGACTGCGTTGTTCAATATCTTGCAGTAAGGAAATGATGTCAGATGGGGAACCAAAATCACTCATGGAGAGCCTTCTAAGAGATTGTTAATTTCCATAATTAGCTGATCTTCAGTGACAGGTTTGCCAAGGTAGCCTTTTGCACCTTGCCTGAGTCCCCACAATTTGTCAGTTTCTTGGTTCTTTGACGATACAATAATGATTGGAATATCTTCAGTTTCAGGCTCTTTAGTTAAACGGCGTGTTGCCTGAAAACCATTAAGCTTTGGCATCACCACATCCATTAAGATAAGATTTGGATGTTGACTGTGGGCCATGTCAATTGCTTGCTCGCCATCTTCGGCAATAATTACTTGATGATTGTGCTTTTCCAACATTTTTTGGAGAACGTAGATTTCTGTTGGAGAGTCATCAGCTATGAGGATAAGAGCCATTGTTTATGTATCCTCAGCTTTGTTGAGAAGGTGAGTGCGAATGGCGCCAAGCAGATCTTCACGAGTGAAGGGTTTTGTAAGGTATTGTTCAGCACCAACGACACGACCTTTAGCACGATCAAACAAGCCATCTTTACTTGAAAGCATGATGATAGGTATATCGCTGAATGAGGGATTACTTTTAACCAGTGAGCAAGTTTGATAACCATCGAGACGAGGCATCAAAATATCAATGAAGATAATATCGGGGTGTTGGGTGCTAATAGTCGGCAGAGCCTCAAAACCATCTTCAGCAGTGAGAACTTCACAGCCTGCTTTTGTTAGCAGTTTCTCAGCAGTGCGACGAATAGTCTTACTATCGTCAATTATCATGACTTTTAAGCCTGAAAATTCTGTTTGATTATCACTCACACTAAAACAATACCTATTAACTTAAATATAAGGTCCGACCTACTAGTCAGGTAACGAAGATATACCATTTTTTACTATCAGGCTAGTAACAACTTAATAAAAGTTATTCTTGCTTGATGGGTAACATACATAAGAGAATGTAGTATGAACGACACGCAATGTAGAAACTGTGTTCCATTTCACATGCTGAGTGGCTTGATTGCTGACTTGAGTATACAAGACAGGTTGATTTTATGATTTCTGGAGTTCCACATTTAACGACGGCACTTAAAGGTCCTTTACTGCATCTTGAAGAGCATTTGTTGAAGCACCAAACACAGGTAGAAACATGGTTGCGAGAGCAATGGTTGATTACGCCGGCCCCTTTTTATGCTTCAGTTGATCTGCGTAATGCAGGCTTCAAGTTGGCACCGGTTGATACCAATCTGTTCCCAGCAGGCTTCAACAATCTTAATCCGGCGTTCATGCCCCTCTGCATTCAAGCGGTTCAGGCTGCTGTAGAGCGCGTATGTCCACACGCACGTAACGTATTGATTGTGGCTGAGAATCATACTCGGAACCTGTTCTATTTGGAAAGCCTGGAAACACTGCGACAGATTTTCGAGAAGGCAGGTCTTGAAGCCAGAATAGGTAGCCTCCGTGATGATTTAACAGAATCAATACGGGTTGAACTGCCATCTGGGAAAGAATGTCTATTAGAGCCATTATCACGAGTAGATAATAGGGTTAGTTTGGGTAATTTTTCACCTTGTTTAGTATTATTAAATAATGACTTGTCTGGAGGCCGACCACCTATTCTGGAAGATTTGGAGCAGCAAGTTGTACCGCCATTGTCAGCAGGCTGGTCAGACCGAAAAAAATCAGACCACTTTTCACATTATCATTCTGTTGCAATTGAGTTTGCAGAGCAGATTGGTATTGATCCATGGTTAGTTTCACCACTGTCATTACAGTGTGGTGAAGTAAACTTTATGGATCGTTCTGGAGGTGACTGTTTAGCTAAGAATATTGACAACATGCTGGCATTAATTCAAAAAAAATATGATGAATATGACATTGATATGGAACCATTTGTCGTGGTGAAAGCAGACTCTGGCACTTATGGGATGGGCATAATGACGGTAAAAAATTCAGATGAGATTGCAAATTTGAATCGTAAGCAACGTTCTAAAATGGCCTCAGCTAAAGAGGGAATGACGGTTAAGAATGTATTAGTGCAAGAAGGTGTTTATACCTTTGAAACCTTAGGAGAAGAGCAGGCTGTTGCTGAGCCGGTAATTTATATGATGGATCACTTTGTAGTCGGTGGTTTTTATCGGGTTCACACCGGGCGGGATGTTAATGAAAATTTGAATGCCCCTGGCATGCATTTTGAACCATTGGCTTTTGCGCAGTCCTGTATTACACCAGACAAACAAGACGAACCTGATGCGGAACCAAATCGTTTTTATGCCTATGGTGTCATTGCACGTTTAGCGTTATTAGCCGCTGCAAGAGAACTGGTTTAATTCATGTGCTCACTTAAATAAGCGATAGTCATTGTTTGGTTGTGTAGTTGACTATGGTTATCACCTTCGCCGGCACAGATTTCACCATTTGAATAAAAACCAGTAATTCCTGTTTTCATTCCCAGTAGACGCTGTACCGCAAAAACTTCATCGGAAACCTGGTTTTCCATTACCAGCTTTCGTCCAACACAACTGACACAAATAGCAATGGCATTGTCATTAGTATCGATGTTTTTATCTAGAACTTGCCGTGCGGCATCGCTGGCACCATTTACTAACATGTCATGATCAGATTTAAGAAAACGTACAGTAGATCCTTCAGCAACATTACCTGCAAATGTCAAGCTGTCATCTCTTTCATCTACAGCTAACAGTGTCCTGATAACATTGATGTTTTTATCTTCAGACATGATTGCAAATGGGAAGTTTAAACCTGATGCTGGAAGCTCGTCAGCATAATATCCGATATACATTTTGTACAAAGGCAGTGCCGGCTTACCATCAAGCTCATAAACAATATTTTTTACAGCTCGGGTAATTTTTCTCGGTGGTCCATAAGGCTTCCAGCCACCTAAAGCACCACTTGTGACTACGGCATCTTTACCGTAAATACCTACGGCAGTAACGATCTTGTCGTGTATTTTGGTGTCGTGCAATAATAGAGTTTGGGTGAAGAGAGCATTATCTCCAGCTAATCCTCCAGTGATAGGAATACCAGGTAGCACTTCTTGTAGACCTTCTACCAGTTCGGAACCATTAATATGTAGGCCATCACTTAAAACAAATACTCCCTTGAGATTGTTTTTGATTAATTCCTCTCCAAGCTGGTTACCTAGAGCATGAGATTGAGCCATGCTGGTAACAGGTTTGGTCACAAATTTGAGTGTGCTGCGTTCCCATTTCATTGCGGTGATATGAATACTGTCATCATGGACACCTTTATCAGAAATTTCACCGGATGTAGTGCAACCCATAAGCTGAGCATAAGGATATCGCTTTTGCAAAGCCTTAGTGAAGCCACGATCTTTAAAACGGTTTACTGACCCGAACACCAATACCCAATTAGCATCTGGCAAGGGTGATGTAGATGGTAGTTTTTTAAGTGCCTGTTTGGAGGGTACGTGTTCTTGTGCAAACTTCATATCATTTAATGCCTAAGCTTATCGTCTGTAAAACGCCATATACGACGAGAAAATTCCTTTTGTACATAACAGTTTGAGATTGCTCGATACTACATGAGTTTGTATATGCAAGGAAACATGATTAGCAAAAATGTGAACTGACTAGCTTTTATGTAAGATTTCAGCTTTTAGGTGGTTTTTAAAATGTAACAAAGGTTTTTGATATTGCGCAGAGTAACTAAAATCGAACAAAGAGTTATATGCCAAAATATAGATGGTAAAAGTGAGATATGTAGGTTTAAAAACTAGCCATTACTGTTGGTGACGTAATAAAAACATAGTTATTAAGCATTTGCTAAAATAAGGTGTAATAAAATTCCGAGATGCAATAGTTGAAAGCAACTTTTTGAAAAATAAACATAATTGTGTTGTATTGACGTCCGAGTAGTTAGATTTAACTTCTCATGCAAATGAGTTTCAGCAGGCGGACAAAAATAAAAATATTACATGCTGTCGGTTGGGATTGAATTATTTATTTTATAACAGAGAGAGAAAATTATGTTCGCATTAGCATTAAGTATTGGTGGTTTGGGTGGTGTGGCTACATGGCTTGCACTTAGCCCATTAGCAGGAATGGTTACAATTTGGGCAATCTTTATTGCTTGGGGTTCATTTTTCCATAATGGTGCAGATACTGCTGCACTAAAAAATACAATTGTATGTGGTATTTTTGGTTCAGTTCTAGCTGGTGTCGCATTTGCCTTGATTACTAAAGTCGGTCTTGGTGGCGCTTCATTGCCAGTAAATGCAGCTGTTTGGGTTGCTGTGACTGTATTCCTTTTGGTAATGGGTGCAACAATTCCCGCTTTTTCAGTTATCCCATCAGCAGTTTATGGTTATGCGGCAACAGCAGCATATGCTATCCATGCAGGTGAAGATTTATCTGCAGCAGGTAGCACTTTAGCAATGGATTTCTCGAACCCTGTTCTTGTGATTTCTTTATCAATTATTGTTGGTGCTGTATTTGGCATGTTATCAGGTAAATTATCTGCAAAGATATCTGGTGAATAAATACTGGATTTAGATTTAAGTAGAAAAGCTGTGCTCGGTAACGAGCACAGCTTTTTTTATGGATGAGGAATAGAAGGGTTTAGCTAATGAGCTTTGCTTTTAATAGCTCGTTAACTTGAGCTGGATTAGCTTTACCCTTTGACGCTTTCATTATCTGACCGACAAAGAATCCTAACAATTGTTCTTTACCAGCACGATATTGTTCAACTTGATCGGGGTTATTCGCAATAGCTTCATCGACCAGTGCCTCTATTGCACCGCTGTCGGTAACTTGTTTCAAGCCTTTGGCTTCGATAATGCTGTCAGCATCAGTGCCTTCACCAGCCCACAAAGCTTCAAAGATTTGTTTGGCAATTTTTCCTGAGATCGTGTTGTCACTAATACGCACCAACATGCCAGCCAATTGTTCAGCACTGATAGGTGATTCGGTAATGTCCAGTCCAGCTTTATTTAAAGCACCTGACAATTGAGTGATTACCCAGTTGGCACAGAGTTTTGGATCTTTGTTATCTGATGCAGTTAAAACAGCTTCATAATAATCAGCCAACTCACGACTGCTGGTTAATACTGATGCGTCGTAGTTCGACAGCTTCATATCTGCAACAAAGCGGTCACGTTTAGCATTAGGTAATTCAGGTAAGGTTGCACGGATCTGTTCAATCATCTCTTGTTCTAAAACAACAGGCAACAAGTCAGGATCAGGGAAGTAACGATAATCATTCGCTTCTTCTTTGCTACGCATGGAGCGAGTTTCGTTTTTATCTGCATCATACAAACGTGTTTCCTGCACTACGGTGCCGCCATCTTCAATCAATTCAATTTGACGTTCAATTTCAATATTGATCGCACGTTCAACGTTACGGAAAGAGTTAATGTTTTTCAGCTCGGCACGGGTGCCTAGTTCTTGTTGTCCTTTTGGACGAACAGATACATTGGAATCGCAACGGAAAGAGCCTTCTTGCATATTACCGTCACAGATTTCAAGATAACGCACCAGGGAGTGAATCTTCTTCATATAGGCAACGGCTTCTTTCGCACTGCGCATATCTGGGTCAGAGACAATTTCTAACAATGGGGTGCCAGCACGATTCAGGTCTACCCCTGTTTGACCGTGGAAGTCTTCATGCATCGATTTACCAGCATCTTCTTCTAAATGGGCTCGGGTAATACCAATTACTCTTTCAGAACCATCTTCTAATTCAATAGTTAAAGTACCTTTACCTACGATAGGCAATTCAAACTGACTGATTTGATAACCTTTAGGCAGATCTGGGTAGAAGTAGTTTTTACGTGCAAATACCGACCTTTCAGGCAACTCAGCATCGACAGCCAGACCAAATTTAATTGCCATTTTGACGGCTTCTTGGTTAAGAACAGGTAAAACGCCAGGCAGTCCCAGATCAACAGCACATGCTTGTGTATTAGGCTGCGCACCATACGCAGTGGATGCACTAGAGAAAATTTTACTTTTGGTGGCGAGTTGGGCGTGAATTTCTAACCCAATAACAACTTCCCATTCCATATTTATGGCCTGATCTGAATGATGAAAACGAAGAATTGTACCAATTTATTGTCGGAGACTGACAATTTTCCAGCCTCGTTGTTGTGCAATAGTTTGTAAATTTGGATCTGGATCAACAGCTATCGGGTGTTCAACCAAATCTAATAAAGGTAAATCATTGTGTGAATCGCTATAAAAGTAACTACCTTCAAGCGTTAAGTTTTGGGTATCTAACCAATCTTGTAATCGTGTAACTTTCCCTTCTTGATAGGATGGAGTGCCGTCAACTTTTCCTGTGTAAACACCATTAATCACTTCGGGTTCAGTTGCAATCAAATATGGGATACCTAATTTTTCAGCAATAGGCGTGGTGATAAAGCTATTGGTTGCGGTAATGATTAATAAGGTATCGCCTTGCTGTCGATGTTTGGCGATAAGTGCTCGTCCTGCAGGTAAAATTATAGGTTCAATTTTTTCTGCAAGATAGTTAGCTCGCCAGCGGTTTAGGTCTGCTAGTGAATTGTCAGCGAGTGGTTTGAGTTGGAAAGCAAGAAATTCAAAAATATCCATAGTACCGGCGAGATATTGATCATAAAAGTCCTGATTGGTCTGACGGTAATGTTCACCATCAACAATTTTATTCTCAACTAAAAACTCAGCCCACAAATAATCGCTATCCCCACCAAGTAAGGTGTTATCCAAATCAAAGATTACTAATGCCATACCACTAAACGTCACAAATTTAAAAAATAGTAGCCATTGTAAGCCAAAATGGATTGCATACCGCGAGTGCTTTGTCTAATCTAGAGGGTATTGAAGAATTATAGCGTTAGAAAAGTGGTTGCTTCTCTAGCGAGAGACGTAGGATTGTGATTGATAAAGATGGCTTTAGGCCAAATGTAGGGATTATTCTCTGCAATAAGCATGATCAGGTATTGTGGGCACAACGTGCGCAACATGACTCCTGGCAGTTTCCTCAAGGTGGAATCAAACCGGATGAAACACCGGAACAGGCAGTTTATCGTGAACTGATGGAAGAGGTTGGCCTGGCACCTGAGCATGTTGAATTACTTGGCATGACCAGTGGTTGGTTACGTTATCGCCTGCCAAAGCGGTACTTGCGCTTTGGAAACAAACCGCTTTGTATCGGTCAAAAACAGCGTTGGTTTTTATTGCGCTTCACCGGTACTGAAGAGGATGTAAGACTGGATCTTCATGACAAGCCGGAGTTTGATGACTGGCGTTGGGAGGACTATTGGAAACCTGCTAAGGACATCGTTTTCTTCAAACGCCGTGTTTATGAAAAAGCCCTACATGAATTAGCACCGCTATTATTCCCAGAATATAAAAAGCGGGTTGATAGCCAACGAAGAAGCTAGTTTAGACTTTTTCTGAGAACTTTAGCATTACGCTGATAGTTATATAGATCCTGTTTTTCAATCGGTAACTCAGCAATCTGCGCAGGACTAAATCC
>QNEY01000056.1 GCA_003645385.1 Gammaproteobacteria bacterium
GCGAATAGAACCACCAGTATCGGTACCTGTTGCAATAGGAGCCAGTCTTGCTGCAACTGCAGCTGCAGAACCACCAGATGAGCCACCTGGAACACGATTAATATCCCATGGGTTTTTAACAGCACCATAAAAACTGGTTTCATTTGATGAACCCATTGCAAACTCATCCATATTGGTTTTACCCAATGTCACCATGCCAGCAGCATTAATTTTTTTAACTACGGTAGCATTGTAGGGTGCCACAAAGTTATCTAGCATTTTGGAACCACAACTGGTGCGTATACCTTGGGTACAGAAAATATCTTTATGCGCTAAGGGAATACCAGTTAATTTACCAGCCGTTTTTTGTTGTAACAGTTGGTCAGCAGATTTTGCTTGTTTAAGAGCATTGTCTTCAGTCACTGTGATAAAGGCATTAAGGCTGCTGTTGTGTGCATTAATGCGGTCAAGATAGTGTTGGGTTAATTCAACACTATTGATTTCACCGTTATGTAATGAGGCTGAAAGTTCAGTAAGAGATTTGTTATGCATGTATTTGCCTGTAATTCTAGTTGCTGCTTTGGGTGTTATGAAAAAAAATCTAATTTAAGCTGTGCAGAACCTATTCGATAACTTGTGGGACGAGATAGATGCCAGCTTCAGTTTTTGGCGCAATTGATTGAAATAATTCACGCTGATCAGATTCAGTTACCACATCTCGGCGCAAACGCTGATGAGCATCAAAAGGATGTGCCATGGGTGAAATATTGCTGGTATCAGCTTCATTCATTTGCTCTACAAGATTAAAAATGTTGTTCAAATCCAGTGCATAGCTAGAGATATCATTTTCATCAATTGATAAACGCGCTAAATGCGCAATTTTTTCTACATCAGTTTTATCTAAACTCATCGACGGTTCCAATGGTAATGTTTTCATTAAAGAGTGCAGTTTAAATGATTAGTTGCTTGCTCAACAGCCCATAGGATTGATAAAGTATCGTTTTTATCTTTTGAACGATGGTTTCTTTAATGTTTGAACGTCTACGTGGTATGTTTTCTAATGATCTTTCGATCGACCTTGGTACAGCCAACACACTGATTTATGTGCGTGGCAAAGGTATCGTACTTGACGAGCCATCGGTAGTGGCTATTCGTCAGGATAAAGGGCCTGGAGGTCCACGGTCTATTGCTGCTGTTGGGGTTGAAGCAAAGCGTATGTTGGGGCGTACTCCCGGAAATATTACTGCAATCAGACCGCTGAAAGATGGTGTGATTGCCGATTTCACAGTTACTGAAAAAATGTTGCAACATTTTATTCGGAAAATACATGAAGGTCGTTTTCTAAAACCAAGTCCGCGCGTTTTAGTCTGCGTGCCTTGTGGTTCTACTCAAGTTGAACGTCGTGCGATTCGTGAATCTGCTGCCGGTGCTGGTGCGCGGGATGTCTTTTTGATTGAAGAGCCAATGGCAGCGGCAATTGGTGCAGGAATGCCGGTTGAAGAAGCCAGTGGTTCGATGATTCTGGATATTGGTGGTGGTACAACTGAAGTTGCGATTATATCGTTGAACGGAATTGTTTATTCTGCTTCAGTTCGGATTGGTGGAGATCTGTTTGATGAGGCGATCATAAATTATATTCGTCGTAACTACGGTACATTGATAGGTGAATCAACAGCTGAAAAAATTAAAAAACAAATTGGTTCAGCCTTTCCAGGTAATGAAGTTCAAGAAATGGAAGTACGCGGTAGAAATTTAGCTGAGGGTATACCACGTAGTTTTACACTTAACAGTAATGAGATCCTAGAAGCATTACAGGATCCATTGGCGGGTATTATTTCTGCGGTTAAAACGGCATTAGAACAAACACCACCAGAATTAGGTGCTGATGTTGCTGAACGGGGTATCGTGTTGACAGGTGGTGGTGCATTACTACGTGATTTGGATCGTTTGCTGGTTGAGGAAACGGGCCTACCAGCAATTATTGCTGAAGATCCCTTGACCTGTGTTGCTCGTGGTGGTGGTCGTGCATTAGAAATGATAGATGAACGAGGCACTGACGTTTTTACATTTGAATAATTCTTATAGTATGAATATTGAGACCTTTGTAGATGATTGGATCTGCAAAGGTTTTTTAGTTTTTGGAACGTAGATTATCAAACCGTTATTTGCCCATAATCCATCTTTAAATACCCGACTTCTATTGGCTTTAATTGCATCGATAGTATTGTTTTTTATTGATACCAGAATGAACTATTTTGTCCCCATTCGCAGTGTGTTATCAACAGTTGTTTATCCTATTCAGACGATGGCTGCTCTTCCAAAAGATATCTCTGATTGGGTAGCTAATTATTTTCAATCACAACGACAATTAAAAGAGAAAAACACTGAGTTGGAAGCAACTAATTTGTTAAATAGTGTTCGACTACAAAGACTAAAGGCATTGGAGCGTGAGAATATACGGCTACGTAAGCTTCTTGGCTCTTCATTTCGTTTGCGTGAGCGAGTACTTGTCGCAGAGTTATTGACTATAGATTTAGACCCATCCTATCAGCAGGTAGTGATAGATAAAGGTCAACGTTATGATGTTTTTGTCGGCCAACCAGTACTAGATGCGACAGGAGTAATGGGGCAGGTCACAGAGGTTAACCCATTTTCCAGCCGAGTCGTATTACTGACTGATCCAAGTCATGCTATTCCTGTACAAGTGAATCGTAATGGTTTGCGATCTATAGCTACAGGTTGGGGTTTAGGTGAATCATTGCAACTAGAGAATTTGCCGCATAATGCTGATGTGCGCATAGGTGACTCGTTAGTAACATCAGGTCTAGGTGGGCGCTTCCCAGTAGGCTATCCCGTTGGTACTGTAGTCTCGGTTAATTTTCCGCAAGGTAAGGCATTTGCTGAAATTGGCGTGAAACCAGCAGCCCAATTATCTACAAGTCGGGAAGTGCTATTGGTATTACCCGCTAAAATGGTAGAAATTAGTAAAAAATCCCCTGATACCGATACTGAGACTGAGACTGAGGCTGAGGCGGAACGCTAATGGCTGAAAATCAAAAATCACATGGTGGGATTATTATTTTCACAATAGTATTTGCAATGCTATTGATGCTGTTGCCATTGCCAGACAGCTTACGTTTCTTCAGACCTGAATGGGTGCTTATAACCTTAATTTATTGGGCAATGGCAGTCCCTCGTCTTGTTGGAGTTGGTTTTGCCTGGGTGGTTGGGTTGTTGATGGATGTAATGATGGGGGGTGCTATGGGAGTACTGGCTTTTTCATATACTTTAGTTATTTATCTGGTGTTGCAATTTCATTTACAACTACGGCAATATCCTTTGTGGCAACAAGCTTTGAGTATTCTGTCATTAGTCTTATTGGTTGATATTGTTACAGTATTGGTATCACCAACAATGGCAGGTTGGCATGTTTGGTTGCCAGCGGTTAGTAGTACTGTATTGTGGCCGGTAATGTATTCGCTTTTACGTACAGTTCGACGTACATTCAATGTTAGCTGAATAAAATAGATGGCTACCAGGTTTGAGCTAAAAGACCATTTCCGTGAGAGTCGCTTAACAAATGATCGGTTGATTTTTGCAGCCATTATCGCAGGGTTATTATTTGTCGTTGTTATGGTGAGACTTGCAGTTTTGCAAGTTTTTGAATATGAACATTTTGACTCGTTGTCTAACAGAAATCGGGTAGATATTGGACCATTACCACCACAACGAGGCTTAATTTATGACCGAAATGGTGTGATCCTAGCTGAAAATATACCCACATTCAGTTTGGAATTAATTCCAGAAAAAGTATTAGATTTGGATAGTACCCTAAATGATTTAGCCGTCATTCTTGCCATGAATGCGGATGAAGTACTAGACATAAAACAACGCATTAACCAGCAACGTAGTTTTAATCAAATAATAGTTAAACAACGTTTAACCGAGCAAGAAGTAGCAAAGTTCTCTGTTAATCGACATCATTTTACTGGTGTAGATGTCGTTGGTCGGTTAATTAGGCATTATCCTCAAGGTGCTTTATTTGCCCATACGGTAGGTTATGTTGGTCGAATTAATAAGCGGGATCAACAACGCATAGATGAACGAAATTACAAAGGTACGCTACACATTGGTAAAACTGGTGTAGAAAAATTTTATGAAGATCTGTTGCATGGTCAAGTAGGGTATCAAGAAGTAGAGACTAATGTTCAGGGTCGAATTATTCGGGAGTTACACAGTGTACCTCCCGTTTCAGGAAACGATCTATATTTGCATCTAGATATTAATTTACAGCGCATCGCAGCAGAAGCATTAGGTACATACAATGGGGCTATAGTCGCACTTGATCCAAAATCAGGTGGTGTATTGGCAATGGTCAGCAAACCAGACTTTGACCCAAATGATTTTGTATCAGGGATTAGCATTAAGAAATATGCTGTATTAAGAGATTCAATAGATAGACCTTTGTTTGATCGAGCATTACGGGGTCATTATCCACCCGGCTCTACACTGAAACCCTTTGTGGCACTTGCAGGTTTAGAGAGTGGGGTAGTAAATGAATATTCAAAAACTTTCTGTCCAGGCTGGTATAGTCTGCCAGGCAAAGACCACCGTTACCGCTGTTGGAAAAAGCATGGTCATGGAAAGGTTGATTTATTAAAGGCAGTTTCACAGTCGTGTGATGTTTATTTTTACGATCTTGCTCATACTTTGGGTATAGACAGAATACATAGCTTTTTGGATTTATTTGGTTTTGGGCATCGAACAGGTATTGATATTCCGAGCGAAAGCAGGGGGTTATCACCATCAGCACAGTGGAAACACGACACTCGAAATCAGGCTTGGTATCCAGGGGAAACGTTAATATCAGGTATTGGTCAGGGATTCAATCAAATGACACCAATCCAACTTGCTCATGCGACAGCTACATTAGCGATGCGCGGGGTAAGTATTAGTCCTCAGGTAGCTCGTGCGAGTAGAAAAACCGGTCAAAGTGAGCTACAACTGATAGCTACAGAAACTATTGAAGCGTTGCCAATGCAGAAGAGCCAAAATTGGGAAAAAGTGATTAATTCAATGGTAGAAGTTATTCACGGCAAGCGGGGTACTGCCAGACATGTAGGCAAAGATATGCCATTTGAAATAGCAGGTAAGACGGGTACAGCACAAGTATTTGGTATTAAACAAGATGAAGAATATGATGCAGACAGTATAGCCAAGAAGTTACGTGACCACGCTCTATTTGTTGCATTCGCACCGGCTGATGACCCAGAGTTTGTGGTAGCAATTGTAGTAGAGAATGGTGGTGGAGGCAGTAAGACTGCAGCCCCAATTGCACGTAAAATGATTAAACAATTTTTTGGAATCACCCCTGATGAGTAGTTTAATCGCTGATAGACGACATTCCCAGCGCTGGGGTCTAACTCAAGCGAGTAGTAAGATTCATATTGATATTATTTTATTACTTGGTTTGATTTCACTATTGGGTGTGGGGTTGATGGTTCTATATAGTGCTGGTGGCCAAGATTCATCTCTGTTGATTCGACAACTTATAAGGATAGCAACAGCTTTTATTGCTTTGTTGGTATTATCGAATATTCATCCAGATCGAATGCGTGATGCTGCTTATTGGATATATGGTGCAGGATTAATGTTGCTAGTAGCAGTGTTAGTGTTTGGTCACGAAGGTAAAGGAGCTCAGCGTTGGTTAGACTTGGGTTTTTTTCGCTTTCAGCCATCAGAATTAATGAAGTTAGCCGTACCATTACTAGTGGCGACTTATTTAGCAGAACGACCATTGCCACCATCATTTGGCAGATTATTAGTCGGTTTGGTTATGATTGTTGTACCTTCTTTATTAATAGCGAAACAGCCAGACTTAGGTACATCAATATTAATTGCTAGTTCTGGTTTGATTGTCGTATTTTTATCTGGAATCTCCTGGCGACTTATTATTGGGTTTATCACACTGTGTGCTTCGGCATTACCGGTTCTATGGTATGTGATGCATGATTATCAACGCCAACGAGTGCTGACCTTGTTAAATCCTGAAAGCGATCCTCTTGGGGCCGGTTATCACATCATACAATCAAAAATTGCGATAGGATCAGGTGGCATATTTGGTCGAGGTTGGTTGGAAGGTACTCAATCACAATTAGCATTTTTACCTGAACGATCAACCGACTTTATCTTTGCAGTAATTGCTGAAGAATTTGGTTTAATTGGTGTTGGAGTTTTATTGGTAATGTATTTATTAGTAGCTGGTAGAGGACTGTATATCGCGAGTCAGGCTCAATCCAGCTTTGCACGATTATTGGCCGGGAGTATTTCTATAACTTTTCTGGTCTATGTATTTGTTAATGTCGGGATGGTGACGGGTTTATTGCCTGTAGTTGGTGTGCCATTACCGTTAGTAAGCTATGGAGGCACTTCAATGGTGACCTTATTAGCCGGCTTCGGTATCCTGATGTCCATTCATACCCATCGAAGGATGATGTCACCGTGAAACACTTATTATTAATAACACTATTGATATTGGCGAGCATGCACCAGTCATTTGCAAACTCTGCATTGCCGGGATTACCTGATTTTATTGATGAAATGCAGCAAAAAAACGACTTTGATAGTGATTATCTCACTACGGTGTTTTCTGCAGTTGAAGTTAAAGACTCAATTCTAAAAGCAATATCTAGGCCCGCTGAAAAGAGTAAGCCTTGGTATGACTATCGCAAAATCTTTATTACGCAGAAGCGGATAAAAGGTGGGGTTAAATTCTGGAATGAACACACGCAAGCATTACAGCGAGCGGAGCTAGAATATGGTGTTCCTGCTGAAATTATTATTGCAATATTAGGTGTTGAAACACGTTATGGTGGCAATGTTGGTAGCTATCGTGTGGTGGATGCCTTATCAACATTGGCATTTAGATATCCTCCGAGAAGCAAATTTTTCCGTAGTGAGTTGGAACAGTTTTTGTTACTAACACGTGAAGAACAGATGTCGATTCTGGATCCAATTGGCTCATACGCGGGTGCAATGGGGCTTGGACAATTTATGCCAAGTAGCTACCGAACATATGCTGTTGATTTTGATGGCGATGGAAAACGTGATATTTGGACTAATCCTACTGATGCAATTGGAAGTATCGCTAATTACCTTAACAAACACGGTTGGGTTGCAGATGAAAGTATTGCGCATAAAACGAGTATTACAGGCAAAGAACCAACAGCTTTGATAGAAAAAGGTACTAAACCATCAATTAGTCGTGATGAACTGGCAACGGCAGGCGTTTCTTTAAAGAATGTTCCAGAGGGTCAAGAACTATTGGCAATGATCTCTTTAACTCAAAAAAATGGTGAGGAATACTGGCTGACAACACAGAATTTCTACAGTATTACTCGCTACAATCACAGCAGAATGTATGCAATGGCTGTTACCCAATTGTCTGAAGCTATTCGTGAACAATATGGAAAATAATAGTGATTAATTCGACGTTAAAGTTATTGGGCGTTATTGGTCTATATATTTTTCTCGTAGCGTGTAGTGATGTAACTGAAAAACATGATAGTGCACCTTCAAAAGCACCTGATGTAGCAAATATTCCAGATGCGGTGCCTAAAGATGAACCACGCAGTAAATACGGAAATGCATCTAGTTATGAAGTCTTTGGTAAGCGTTATTACACCTTGAAATCAAGCAAAGGCTATCAGCAAAAAGGTGTTGCATCCTGGTATGGCACAAAGTTTCATGGTCGACGTACATCTAGTGGTGAACCCTATGATATGTATGCTATGACAGCCGCGCATAAGACATTGCCATTACCCACCTATGTTGAGGTGACCAATTTGGATAATGGCCGTAAGGTTATCGTGAAGGTTAATGATCGAGGACCTTTCCATGGAGACAGATTGATAGACTTATCCTACAGTGCAGCAACTAAATTGGATATCATTAGTAAAGGTACAGGGAAAGTTGAAGTCCGTGCTATTACAGCAGGTCAAGCTCCAGTAAAATCAGCTTCACCTGTGAGGTCTCCTGAAAAATCTTCACCGGTGGGTTTGTATCTACAGGTGGGTGCATTTAAAACATCATCTAGCGCTGAACAGATGAGAACCAAATTACAACAACAGATTAGCGATGCAATTTTGATTGTGCCGCTTAAAAAACCAGATGGACATTTGTATCGAGTACGTGTCGGTCCACTTGAGAATGTAGAATATGGTGATGCTTTAGCAAGTCGGTTGGTTGATCTAGGATTTAATGATACCCATATAGTGGTCGAATAATTTATTTTTTTGAGAGTTTATCAATGTTGAAAATATTTAAAAGTTTATTGCTTGTCAGTTTTGTGTTTGTAGTGACTACATCCAACTCAGCAATCACCCCTAGTCCTACAGCACCTAAAGTTGCCGCTAAATCCTATATTTTGCAGGACTTTTCTAGTGGTCGGGTGCTTGTAGAACATGATGCCGATAAACGTCTACCACCAGCGAGTATTACAAAATTGATGACAGCCTACGTGGTGTCTCATGAATTGGAGGCCGGCAATATAGCTTTGGCTGATGAAGTTTTAATTAGTGAAAAAGCATGGCGAATGGTCGGGTCTCGTAGCTTTATTGAGGTCAATACCAAAGTACCGGTCGAGGTATTGCTTAGAGGAATGATTATTCAATCGGGCAATGATGCCGCTGTGGCTTTAGCAGAACATATTGCAGGTAGTGAAGAAACATTTGCCCAGATGATGAATCAGTATGCACAGCAGTTAGGAATGTTTAATACCAATTACCGAAATGCAACCGGATTACCTGATACGGATCATTTTACGACTGCCAGAGATATTGCGATTCTGTCAGCAGCAATTATTCGTGACTTTCCTGAACACTATAAATGGTATGCAGAAAAAGAATATACCTA
>QNEY01000057.1 GCA_003645385.1 Gammaproteobacteria bacterium
CCCTTCGGCTTTGATGGGATCAACCGGCTTGCTGTCTTTTTGTTTATGTTCAAGATGTTGGCTAGATACCTGGACTAGCCGTACTAAATTACTCTCTACCTCTTCAACCAAACTAATTACTTGGCTAATGACTTGTCCAGTTAGATCCTGAAACCCTTGTGCTAACATCATTTCAGATAAGTTGTTGTGGATCTGATCTGAGTGCTGTTTTACCTCTGGTAAATAAGATTCAATATCTTTTTCAAATGCACTGAACTCATCAGTGCTATGTTGTTCCATGCGAAAACGATGCCAACTGCTATCAAATTCATCAGTGATGTGTTTTAGTTTAGATGTTAATGGTATGGATTTATCGATAAAGCCTAAAGTTTTATGAGCAGCTTCTTCGGTGGTAGTGATAACGTAATTTAATCGCTCACGTGTATTGGGTATTTCTGTCTCTGCCAGATCTATCAGGCGGGAATCTATATTAAAGTTGCTGAGAGCTTCATGCAGCTCTCTGGTTAACTTTCCAACTTGATGGAAAAGATCACTTTCCTGGGATTGAGCTAGGATGCCCAGCTGTATTTGAGCTTGTTTTTCCTCATCAGCTTCTAATGCAATGACTAAAGCGCGAGCAGCTTTGAGTTGTTGTGCTTTTTGTGAAGAGTCCATGAACAGCCTTTGAATTTATTGTGCATCAATACGTTCGAAAATTTTATCGATTTTTTCCTTCAATGTAGCTGCTGTAAATGGTTTGACAATGTAGCCATTTACACCTGCTTGGGCTGCAGTAATAATTTGTTCACGTTTGGTTTCTGCGGTCACCATCAAAACAGGCATAGAAGCCAAATTTTCATCTGCACGAACTGCTTTAAGCAAGTCGATACCTTGCATGCCAGGCATATTCCAATCTGTAACTAGGAAGTCAATACCACCAGCTTGTAAGATTGGTAATGCCGTTAGTCCATCGTCAGCTTCCGTGGTGTTATTAAATCCCAAGTCGCGCAGTAAATTTTTTATGATCCGTCGCATTGTGGAAAAATCATCCACAATCAGGATTTTCATGTTTTTATCCAAAAGGAACCCCCATATTTATTCTTTTAACCAATCACTTAATTTAGAACGGAGCCGAATGATAGTTTGACTGTGAATCTGACTGACACGAGATTCACTAACACCAAGTACTTCGCCAATTTCTTTTAAATTAAGTTCATCATTATAATACAAGCCCATCATTAAACGTTCACGTTCGGGTAGTATTTTTATTGCATTGACTAGAGCGGCTTGAAAGTCAGAAACTTGAGTTTCTTGCTCGGGTTCAGATTGATTGTTACTGATAGGGTGAGCATGAAGTTCGTCACTATCATTAAAATCATCAAGGCTGAACACATGATGACCGGAAGAATCGTACAGTTGTTGGTGATATTCTTCAATGCTGATATCAAGTGCTTTTGCAACTTCATTGTCTTGTGCATTACGGCCATTTTGTTGCTCTATTTTCTGTATAACTGCAGCAATTTCACGAGCTTTACGATGAACTGAGCGTGGTGCCCAGTCGTTACGCCTGATTTCATCTAGCATTGCACCACGAACACGGATACCGGCATAGGTTTCGAAGCTTGCCCCTTGATTAGCATCGTAATGTTGAGATGCATCTAATAAGCCAATCATGCCTGCCTGGATCAGGTCTTCCACATCTACCGTATGTGGTAGTCTGGCAATCAGGTGATAAGCAATTCGTTTTACTAATGAGGCATGTTGTGTCACCAGATCAGTTTTTGATTGGTTCGATGTGTTTACTTGCGCATACATCGTAGCTCCATTCATGCTAAGCAATTTCCAAGCTGGCTTCGATAAGACGCTCTACAAAAAATTCCATATGACCACGGGGCTGTTTAACAACCGGCCAATGGTTTATTTTCTTACTCAAGTGTGTAAAAGCTGTGGCAGCCTTACTGCGAGGTAAATATTCGACCACTGCACGTTGTTTTTTTACCGCCCGACGTAAATCTTCATCAAAAGGTACAATTCCCATGAAGTCGAGATTAACATCAAGAAAACGTTCACATACCATTAATACTTTGTTAAAAAGTTCACGTCCTTCCTGAATGTTTCTGGTCATATTAGTAATAATGTGGATGTGGTCTACACCATACTCACGACTAAGAAGTTTGATCAGCGCATAGGCATCGGTGATGGAAGCTGGTTCATCACATACAACGATAATGACTTCCTGAGCTGCACGAGTGAAGCTAATGACACTATCCGCGATACCCGCAGCACTATCGATTAACAATATATCGATGTGCTGTTCCATTTCACTAAATGCCTGGATCATTCCGGCATGTTCAGCGGGGCTAAGTTCAGCCATTTTTTGTATGCCTGAGGCGGCAGGAATAATTTTCAAGCCAGCAGGACCTTCAACAATAATCTCTGCCAAAGTTTTGCTGCCATCTAAAACATGTAATAAATTATATTGTGGGTGCAATCCCAACATGACGTCAATATTAGCTAAGCCCAGATCGGCATCCATAAGTAAAACTTGTTTACCTTGTGAAGCTAAAGCAACGCCGAGGTTTACAGTGACATTTGTTTTACCAACACCGCCTTTACCACTAGCAATAGCAATAACTTTTACTGGTTGGGGAGGTGTTGTCATTTTTCTTAAACCATTTGCTTGATCATTTGGTGCTTCAGCCATAGGCGGCAAAACCTCCATAACTAGATACTGTTTGTGGATCCAGTTGTTCATTTTTCATCAATTCACTTGCTTGCTTAACAAGTGTATTTGGACGAGCCAGACTGATATCTTCCGGTACTTGCTGCCCATTACATATATAAGCTAGTGGCAATTGATGTCGAATCAATGCTGAAATCGCGCCACCAAGGCTATTGGTTTCATCAGTTTTAGTCAAAATACATCCGCTCAGTTCAAGATGTGAGAAAGCATTAATAATATCATTGAGTACACTAGCTTGTGTGGTTGCTGACAAGGTTAAATAGTTTTTAATTCTAGGAGATTGCTGTTTTAACATAGCAAACTTCTCTGTAAGCTGCATATCACGCTGGTTCATGCCTGCAGTATCAACTAGGATAAAGCGACGATCAAGTAGATCATTAAGTGCATCATTTAATTCCTGATGTGTTTTTGCGACACGAACAGGTATACCTAAAATTCTTGCATAGGTACGTAATTGTTCTTGGCCTCCAATACGATAACAATCAGTAGTAATTAATGCGACATTTTTAGCGCCATGTTTAAGGGCGCAGCGTGCAGCGATTTTAGCTACAGTTGTTGTTTTCCCAACACCTGTTGGGCCAACTAGGGCATAAACCCCACCTGTATTAATAATGTCATCCTGTTGAACATCAATTTGGCTGGCTAAGCTTCCAAGTGAATGCCGCCAAGCGGTTTCTAAATCATCTGAAGTATTAGTTTGAGTGGCTAGAGTCTTTGCCAGTTCAACGTGTACCCCCATTTGAATATGGCGCTGTAATAATTGAACTTGAGTTGGGCTATTACTATATTTTATGTCTTTCCATGCGAGGTCAGATAACTGGCTTTGTAACATTTCTTTTAAGCCAGAAATTTCTCTGCGCATTTGTACAAGAGTGGGTTCTTGTGACCAGATATTTTGATTTGCTTGCTGAGGTGGATTGGAGTACCCAGATTCAATAGTTGGATTTATTTCAACTGTTGGAGCTTGCTTTTTAGTATTGGAAATGGGTTGAGAAGAACGTTTAAATTCTGCTTCATCATAGTCAGTTGCAGCAACAATTTCCACACCACCATCAACACGAGTGTTTGATAAGATAACAGCATCTGGACCTAACACATCACGTACTTCTTTAATAGCTTGGCGTACGTCTGAAGCTTGAAATCGTTTAATTTTCATAATAGTGTCCTCTGAGGCTAACGCCCTACGTTAGCAACAATTCTAATTTGTTTATCATCCGGTATTTCGTTATATGATAGAACGTTTAAACTGGGTATTGAGTGGCGAATAAAACGTGAGATCCAAGAACGTAGGCCAGCTTGTACTACTAAAATGGATGACTCTCCGGCCATTTCCTGTCGTTGTGCTGCATCGTTTAAATTTTTATGCATATTTTCAGCAAGCCCTGGTTCCAAACTGGCACCACCTTCACCTGTGGCATGCAATGTTTGAAGCAATATCTGTTCCAGCTCAGGATCAAGCGTGATTATCGGTAAATCAGCCTTAATGCCATTAACATGTTGAACAATTGAATGACTAAGAGCCATACGTGTCGAGGCAGTGATTGCCTCTGGGTCTGGGTTACGAACTGCTTGCTCTGAAATGGATTCGATGATAGTTCTAATATCACGAACGGGTATATTTTCTTCTAATAAATTTTGTAGTACTTTTTGCACCCCACCTAATGGGATGGTGTCAGGCACTAGCCCTTCTACTAGTTTGGGAGCAGACTTGGATAAATTATCAAGGAGTTGCTGTACTTCTTCACGGCCTAATAATTCATGGGCATGACTTTGTAATATTTTACTTAAATGTGTTGCTATAACGGTGTCGACATCAACTACTGTATAGCCCTGAGCCTGTGCATGTTCGCGTTGACTTGGTTCAATCCATACTGCATCCAGACCAAAGGCAGGATCCTGGCTTTGAATGCCTTCTAATTCACCGAACACTTGACCCGGATTAATTGCCATCATTCTGTCAGGATGAATTTCAGCTTCCCCAAAGGTGACACCAAATAAAGTAATTTGATAAGCAGTTGGTGCTAAATCAAGGTTGTCACGAATATGTACAGGAGGGATGAGGAATCCTAATTCTTGAGATATTTTCTTGCGGATCCCTTTGATTCGATTCATTAATTGGCCACCTTGATTTTTATCAACCAATGGAATAAGTCGGTAACCAATTTCAAGTCCGATAGGATCAACAGGGCTGAGATCTTCCCAACTTAGCTCACGTTGTTCTCGTGGGGTCTCAGCTTCTGGTTTAGGAGCAGCTATTGCAGCGGCGGCAGCTTTTTGACGTTGCATCATCAACCATGCACCACTACCACCAGCTATCGCCATAATCAGGAATGGTAAATTTGGCATACCAGGAATTAAACCCATGCCACCGATAATCCCTGAGGTGACAGCTAATGTTTTTGGATCTTGAAATAATTGGCCAACAATTTGATCACCCATATCTTGTTCTTTAGTTGATCGAGTCACCAGTAATCCGGCTGCAGCAGCTAGAAGTAACGATGGTATTTGTGCTACCAGTCCATCACCAATAGTAAGTAATGTGTAGTTATTAGCTGCGACTGAAAATGTTAAATCATGTTGAACAACACCGATAATAAAACCACCGATAATGTTGATGAATAAGATTAAAATACCGGCAATTGCATCACCACGTACGAACTTACTTGCACCATCCATAGAACCGTAGAAATCAGATTCCTGCATAATTTCATCACGGCGGCTGCGAGCTTCATCTTGATCAATCAAGCCAGCATTTAAATCAGCGTCAATCGCCATTTGCTTGCCTGGCATTGAATCCAATGTAAAGCGGGCACTGACTTCAGCAATACGGGTCGCACCTTTGGTAACAACGACAAAGTTAATGATTACCAGAATGGCAAATACAACAAAACCTACAGTGTAATTACCACCAATAACAAATTCACCAAATGCTTCGATAACATTGCCTGCAGCAGCTGTGCCGGTATGACCTTCTAATAATATGATACGGGTGGAGGCAACATTAAGTGCAAGTCTTAACAGGGTGGCGATTAATAGAATGCTTGGGAAAGAAGCAAAGTGTAATGGTTTGAGTACATAGATACTCGCCAGCATGATAACCAGTGATAATGCGATATTGAAACTGAATAACATGTCGAGTATAAATGGAGGGAGGGGCAGCACCACCATTGAAAGTAAAGCGACTAAAATCATCGGTGCTGCAAAGTTTCCGTTAATCATCGACTTTAAACGGGTGATAAGATCAGTATTTTCCATTTAGCTTTAATCTCGTTTTAATTCATCTGGTATTGGCAAGTCCTCCGTGTCGAGATGTGGTTTATTACCACCTTGGTTGTTATAACGACGCAACTGGAAGACAAATGCTAATACTTGGGCTACTGCAATATATAGACCAGATGGGATTTCTTGTCCTAATTCAGTACTGAAGTAGATGGCACGAGTGAGTGGTGGTGCTGATAAAACAGGTACCTCATTGGCATCACCAACCATGCGAATTTGTTGTGCAATCAGATCTGCACCTTTAGCGACGACCATTGGAGCTCCATTACCCGTTTGGTCGTAACGCAGTGCAACAGCGTAGTGTGTTGGGTTGGTAATAATGACGTCAGCAGTTGGTACATCTTGCATCATCCGCTGTTGTGACAATTCAACTTGCAAGCGTCTAATTCGACCTTTTACCTCTGGATTACCATCAGTTTCTTTGCTTTCATCCTTGAGTTCTTGTTTAGTCATCTTGAGTTGACGTATATGATTCCAATGTTGGAATGGCACATCAATTAGGGCAATTAAGATCAAACTGCAAGAAATAGCTAGAAAGACCCACACTACCAAATAACCTAATGAGGTCATTGCAACGGAGACTTCCTGCTTACCAAGTGTCAATAATTGGTCACGTAAGCTCCATAAAATTAGAACTGAAATGGTACCAATCAAAATAAATTTGCCCAGTGCTTTGGCGAGTTCAATTAACCCTTGTGGGCCAAAAATACGTTTGAGCCCTTTGAGAGGATCTAATCTTTCTGCTTTAGGAGCCATTGCCTGAGTAGAAAAATTCCAACCACCAATACTTGCTGGTGCAATAAGTGCTGCCAGAACTGTGATGGCCAAGAAACCACCTAAACCTAATGAAATAGTTTCAATAGAATATAAAAAATGATGTGCTAATGCTGCAGGATCAAACAACTCTTTTCGAGTAAAAGTGAATGATTTGGTCATTACTTCAGCAATACTCTGAATAATGCGTTCACCTAAAAATAACATGGCTACTGCACTGGCAATCAGTACCATAACTGTTGTGAATTCGCGTGAGCGAGGTACTTGACCTTTCTCACGCGCATCATTCAGCCGCTTGGCTGAGGGCTGCTCCGTTTTTTCTTGTCCAGATGATTCTTCAGCCATTGGGATGTACCAATAAACGAATCATTTGTAGCATTTGATCAGCCATGGTGACTAAGTGAGCAGATGCAGTAGGTAAGGTGACAAGAATAATGGCAAAGCCCAAAATAATAGTCATTGGGAAACCAATTGAAAAGGGACTAATTTGAGGTGCCGCTCGAGATAAAATCCCAAATGCCAGATTCACCATCATCAGTGAACCGATTGCGGGTAAGGCAACGATGACACCAGCTGCATACATCCAACTTGCTTGTGCAACCAGATCACGGAAGCTAGTGTGAGGTAAGCCTGTTGGTAAGACCGGCAAAGTTATGAAGCTTTCAGCAAGGACTTGTAATAGTATTAAATGACCATCTAGGCTGATAAAAACCAAGGTGACAAAAATTAAATAAAATTGACTGATTACGGGTACCGACACACCATTTTGAGGATCGATCATTGAAGCAAAACCAAGTCCCATTTGCATAGCAATAACTTGTCCGGCAATGATAAAGGCGTTAAATAATAACTGCAGCATAAACCCCATGCAGGCACCAATAATAATTTGATGAGCCACAATTAATAACCCAGCACCACTGAGTGGTTCTACAGCTGGAGCGGCAACAGGAATAGTTGGTACGATAACAATGCTAATTGCAATAGCAATCAGTAGTCGGCTACGTACAGTTACAAAATTACTGCTGAAAATAGGTGCAGCCATGACTAATGCAGCAATTCGGAAGAAAGGCCACATATAACTTCCTATTAAACCGGTTAATTCCGCACTAGTGAATTCCATCAGTAGTCTTTTTGTTAACCAATAAGGAAGGGAATATCTTCAAAAATTCGCTGGGCATAACCAGTGATTAGACTCAGCATCCACGGGCCAGCTACGACGAGCACCAAAATAGTCACTAGTAGTTTTGGGATAAAACTTAATGTTTGTTCATTAATAGAGGTGGCGGCTTGAAACATACTGACCAATAAACCAACAAATAATGCTGGCAATAAGATGACTGCAATCAACATGGTGATGATTTGCAGAGTCTGCTGCATGACAGTGAGTACTGTTTCAGGAGTCATGAAATAGCACCTCTAAAAATAAACATTTTTAGATATAAAAACTTGAGGCTAAAGTACCCATTAATAAAGCCCAGCCATCAATAAGTACAAATAACATCAGTTTGAAAGGTAGAGAAATCAACATGGGTGACAACATCATCATTCCCATTGCCATCAAGACACTTGCAACCACTAGGTCAATAATTAAAAAGGGAATAAAAATTAAAAATCCTATTTGAAAAGCAGTTTTTAGTTCACTGGTCACAAAGGCGGGCAGTAATAAGCTGAACGGTACATCTGCTGCTGTTTCTAATTCCGTATGGCCTGCAATATTTGCGAACAGTTCTAGGTCACTTTCACGAGTTTGGGCTAGCATAAATATTTTAAAAGGTTGGGTGGATTTTTCGATGGCAGTGCTGACTTCAACTCCACCATCAATATAGGGCTTAACACCATTTTGATAAGCTTCATCAAATACCGGATGCATGATGAAAAAGGTTAAAAATAGAGACAAACCGATCAATACTTGATTTGAGGGTGTTGATTGAACGCCCATTGCCTGACGTAGTATAGCTAACACAATGATAATTCGAGTGAAAGAAGTCATCATTATTAACGCTGAAGGTAATAACGTTAATATGGTCATCAATGCAAGGATTTGTAATGTTACTGTGTAGCTTTGACCACCATCTTCAGCTGTAGTTATGGTTACTGCAGGAATACC
>QNEY01000058.1 GCA_003645385.1 Gammaproteobacteria bacterium
AAAATCCATCGTTTTCCTGATGATGTATTAGCCAAACTAAAAATATTAACTGATGAAACTTTGGCTGAAGAAGCTGCCAACGATCCAGAGTTCAAGCGTATCTATGAAGCTTATCAACACTTTCGCCAGCAAAATGATGCTTGGTCTGATATTTCTGAAAATGCCTATTTAGCCATTCAATGATCTATCTCATTTTCACTCCTGAGGGTTTTGAAGAAGCTAAAAGTCTGGTATTAGAAGATAAAGCCACACTGTGGGTAAATGACGGTGTTTTATCGAACGAAGATTTAGCCAAATTAACAACCGCAGGGCTCACCGTTCACACCCTGACTGACAAAATTGATCCTAGCGATGAAAAATCAGTGTTGTCAGCTTTAAAACATGTTGAACAAAACTCAGCCAAGACCGAGATATTTGTTGAATATTTGTGACAAAAAGAGATGTTCTAATTTATCGTAACGTTATATGATTGAAACCAAATCATGATATCTGAACAAAGTTATGGAAGAAAACACCTCTAAATGTTTGTAAAAATGCTATCAGCAAAACAACGTATCGTTATTGCAGTCGCAATATACGTGCTTTGGGTAATTGGCTTTGCTTATTTCAATTTTCTGCAAGAAAAACAACATTTATATGCTTCTTTAGATCAACAACTCGAAACTGCAGCTGTTACCACGCCATTATTGTTGCCTACAGGTCTACATCACAAAGAAATGTCTGAGGATGATCTGACACCCAAGCAGGATTACAACAATACTCTTAAATTATCAGAATACACCGATAAAACTGATATCATCTACATCTACACCCTTATTTTACGCAATGACAAAATCTTCTTTACCACCTCAAGTGCAACACCAGAAGAACGGGAAACAGGGGAAGGCTTAACATCCTTTCTCGATCATTATGATGATGTAGACCCACGGGTATATGATATATTCAACAGTGGCAGCAAAGGCTTTCTGGAATACAGCGATCAATGGGGCACATTCCGAAGTGTTTTTATCCCGCAGTTTTCAAAAGATGGTACTTTCTATCTCTCAGCTGCTGACCTCTCTATTGCTCATATTCAAACATCATTAAATCAACAGCTTATTTATTCATTAACAATAGCTGGCTTCTTTTTACTGTTTATCTACCCAATTTATCGGGTATCTATCAACAGTTTTCGTACCACAGCAACTGATTTAGAAAATGAAGTTCAAAAAAGAACTTTAGATCTGAAATTAAGTGCAGAACGCCATAAACTTGCAATGAAAGCAGCTAATCAAGGCTGGTACGATCTTAATCTGCAGACAGGAAAGTTTCTGGTTAGTGATAGTTATAGCCAATTATTTGGATTTGAACCTTCAGAATTTCCTACATCAAGCATGGAATGGCAAAAAAGTATCCATCCTGATGACAAAGAATTCGTCCTCAAAGCAAATAAACAACATTTAGAGACACATGAACCATTTGAAATTGACTATCGATGGCAAGCCAAAGATGGTCGCTGGGTTTGGATTCATTCTGTCGGCGAGATTATCGAGTGGGATAAGAATGATCGCCCTCTAAGAATGATTGGTGTTCATACCGACATAACTGAGCGTAAACACAGTGAAGAAGTATTACGAGTATTAGCTGAATCAGGAACCTCCAACGAAGGAAATATATTTGAGATAATTGTCCGTCAATTGGCTCTTTCTCAAAATGTTAGGCATGCCTTAATTGCAGCAGTTAATTCCGATGATAGCTCTATGGCTGACACACTGGCGATATCATCTGATGGAGCAATTATCGATAACTTCAGCTATTTACTTAAAGGAACACCATGTGAAAATGTTCTTAAAGAAGGAAGTTGCATTTACCCAGATAGTATTCAAAAGCTATTCCCTGATGATCACCTGTTAGTTAATATGTCAGCACAATGTTATGTAGGTGTGTCACTAAAAAATAGTCAGGATGAAGTTGTAGGACTTCTTGCTCTTATTGATGATAAGCCGATGTCAGAGCACTCTCACCCAATGACACTGCTCAATAGTCTTGCAAGCAGAGCAAGCATTGAATTAGAACGCACTATCTCAAATGAAAAGCTAGAACTTTCTGCCCGTGTATTCACCGATACACATGAAGGTATCTCGATTACGGATGCTGCAGGTAAGTTTATCGATGTTAACCCAGCTTTCTGTACGATTACAGGATATAGCCGTGAAGAAGTCATTGGCAAAAACAGTTCGATCCTTAACTCTGGCAAACATAGTTCTCACTTTTTTGAAAATATAAAGAAAGCACTCCGTGAGCAAGGTCACTGGCAGGGTGAAATTTGGAATCGCAAAAAAAATGGTGAACTGTTTGCAGAAATGCTCACCATTTCTTCATTAAAGAATGCTAAAGGAAAAACATTAAACTACATTGGTTTGTTTACCGATATTACCGAAAGTAAGCAGCAGCAGCAAAAACTGGAATTGATGGCACATTATGACACGCTGACCCAATTGCCAAATCGTAGTCTGTTTGCCGATCGTTTTGCTCAAGCTGTTGCCCACAGTAGACGATCAGAGAGCATGCTTGCTATTTGCTTTCTTGATCTTGATGATTTCAAACCAGTCAATGACAACTATGGTCATGATGTAGGTGATATGTTACTAATTGAAGTGGCGAAACGAATCAAGGCTACTATCAGAGAAGAAGATACTGTTTCTCGTCAAGGAGGAGATGAGTTTGCTTTATTACTGGGAGATATCGACTCTTTTGCACAATGTGAGCAGCTACTAGTGCGAGTTCACCATGCTCTCGTTCAACCGTACTTAATTGATGGTTATCCCCATAAAATAAGTGCTTCCAGTGGAATAACCTTATACCCACTTGATGACTCAGATTTAGATACCTTATTGCGCCATGCGGATCAATCAATGTATCAAGCAAAACTGGCTGGCAAGAATCGTTACCGTCTATTTAACGCATTGGATGATCAATACACCATTAAAAAACACAATCAATTACAAGAAATAGAGCACGCATTATTGAACAATGAATTTGTTTTGTTCTACCAACCTAAAGTTAACATGAAAACAGGAGTTGCATTTGGTGCTGAAGCTCTGATTCGTTGGATTCATCCAGAAAAAGGCTTAATACCTCCATTAGAATTTTTACCCGTTATTGATGGTAGTGATTTAGAGATTAAAATTGGTGGCTGGGTTATTAATGAAGCACTAAAACAACTTGAAAAATGGCGATTACAAGGGATTCATTTAGAAGTCAGCATTAATATTTCGTCTCATCATCTACAATCAGCCTCATTCTTGGGTGAACTTGAAAACGCAATGTCTACCTATCCAAAAGTAGACTCACAACACTTGCAACTGGAAATATTGGAAAGTAGTGCACTAAGCAATATAAATCATATCAGTAACATTATTAAAGCCTGCCGTTCTACTTTGGGTATCAACGTTGCATTGGATGATTTTGGTACTGGTTACTCTTCCTTAACACATCTGAAAAATTTGTCCGCAGGCACCATCAAAATTGATCGAACATTTGTAAGGGATATCCTGGATGATCCAAATGACTATGCGATCATTGATGGTGTAATAGGGTTAGCCGATTCCTTTAACCGCAAAATAATTGCTGAAGGCGTAGAAACGGATATCCAGGGGTTAATGCTACTCATAATGGGCTGTTATGAGGCCCAGGGCTTTGGTATCGCTAAACCAATGCCGACGGATGATATACCAGCATGGCTAAACGATTATATTCCAAATGAAAAATGGATAAGCTACGGCAACCAAGAACGCACATTACATGAAAAGAAAATTGAATTATTCAAGATCACTTCTAATCAATGGATAAGTCGTTTCATTACCAACATACAGTCATCACCTGAAGACGTCGAACTTTGGCCGATAATGGCAAACACTAAATGCCACTGTGGTTCATGGATTAGAAAGGCAAGACAAGAGCACTTATTCAAACAAAATTGGCTGGATAAACTTAATGCCGTCCATGATGAAGTGCACCATATTGCTTATGAGTTATTGCTCAGCTACCAAGAAGGCGAAGTTGAGACAGCACGAAATGGTCTTGATAAATTGCAAATAGTTTCTGGAAAAATGAATAAACTTCTAGATCAGTATGATGACTAAGGCACAGTAACATTAAGATATGAACACTCTTTTTTCAATCCTATTCCAGTTCTATTTTCTAACTGCTTCGGCAGCACCTCTAACCGATCCTGAAATCAAGGTCTACCGAAACCCCTCATGCAATTGCTGTCATAAATGGATAAATCATCTTGAACAAAATAAGCTCAATGTCATTGATATGTTGACCAATGATATGGCGAGCGTTAAGGAAGCCGTTGATCTACCAACACAAATGACATCCTGTCATACAGCGATAGTTGAAGGTTATATTATTGAAGGCCACGTCCCTGCTGCTGATATCAAGCGTTTATTAATCGAGAGACCGGATATTGCTGGTTTGGCAGTACCACAAATGCCCATTGGTTCACCGGGTATGGAAATGGGTCCAAGAAAAGATGATTTTATTGTGTTCACCTTTAAAAAGTCAGGTGAAATTGGTGTATTCAATGAATATATCTTTAATTCTGCACCAATAGCTTCACATCAACATTAAAAATAGATTAAAGTACGGGCTATATACATTCATTATCTCGTGACAAATTAGGAGCATCGTGAAGCTTTATTCCAAAGTTGTGTTACTTATAACATTACTCCTCGGCATAGCACTTTCTGCTATTGTTGGAGGGTTCTTTTATACAATTGAAACTAAATCTATTGTCAATGAGTTTCAAAGTGATGTTGATACCCAAGTCGCCGCTATTGAAAAAGAAATCACCCTCAGCTTTGAAGCCTTATACACAATTAAAGGCCTGTTTGATAGCTCTCAAGAAGTCACTGAAGATGAATTTAAACATCTTGCTGCTGACATTCTAGTCAGACATCCAAATATTCAAGCTCTTGAATGGATCCCACGAATATATAATAACAACCGTAGTGAATACGAAAGTCGTTATCAATACCGTCACCCGGAGTTTGAAATCATTGAGCGCGGTCCAGATGGCGGAATGATTCGAGCAAAAGAACGTGATGAATATTTCCCTGTTTGTTTTGTTGAGCCTTTCATTTCAAACGAAGCTGCATTTGGTTTTGATCTTGCTTCGAATCCAAAACGTCTTGAGGCATTAATAGAATCTCGTGATACTGGAAAGTTGGTAGCAACTGCGAGTATTAATCTGGTGCAAGATATCAGTAGTCAAAAAGGATTTTTGGCCTTTCTTCCTGTCTATCACGAATTTCCTACGACTATTGAAAAACGCTATTCACAGCTCTTTGGTTTTGCTTTGGCTGTATTCAAAGTGGAAGATTTAATAAATAGCTCTTTACTTCACACTTCAATGCAAGGGATCAATTTAACCCTTGTTGATGAAACTTCACTTTCCCATGAAAATATTTATTCTTTTAACATCTCGAAAAGCAACAATGAAGGCCCTGCCATACACTACCAACGGGAGCTTAAACCAGTAGGTGGAAGGGTTTGGAGTATATCAGCCTCACCCTCAAATAGTTATATTCTTGACCGTCGAACATCAAACCCTCTTATGGTATTTCTACTCGGTTTAGTATTTGTCAGCTTTAGTGTGGCCTACATTTATTTACTCTTACGTCGTTCAGTTAGTATTGAAAATGCAGTGACCGAAAGAACGCAGGAATTAAATGATACAAAAAAAGAATTAGAGAGAATTTCATTGCAAGATGGCCTGACCGGAGTTGCGAATCGTCGTCACTTTGATAGCTATCTTGAACAAGAATGGGCACGTTCAACACGTGACAATCAACCGATATCGCTCATTATGATTGATATCGATCAATTCAAACTATTCAACGATAATTACGGCCACTTATCAGGTGACCGCTGTCTGAAAAGTGTGGCTCAAATTCTCGACACTACAATCCATCGTCCTACTGATTTGGTTGCACGTTATGGTGGAGAAGAGTTTGCAATTATTTTACCTAATACTGATAATGTCTATATTTTGGCAGAGCTGTGTCGTAAGAGTGTTGAATCATTACTCATCCCTCACGCCTCTTCCAATGTGGCTGATCACATAACAGTAAGTGTTGGTTTCTGCACCCTGTTACCTGAACATGACACCCCATCTGACACACTTATCCAAATGGCCGATAACGCACTCTATAAAGCGAAAAAATCAGGCAGAAATACAACTTGTACTCTACAAACACAATAACCATTATTTAGTAACTTGGTCGTACTGAAATGGAATTACTCGTTGTTTTCGGTCGCTTGCTATTTTCATCATTTAGTAATGTATTTCAAAAAAAATTGGCGCATCAAGGACTGCATCCCTTTTTTATTGTGATGTCATCCTACATAGTGCTGAGCATTATTTGCCTGCCACTACTCTGGACTTTTAATCCTTTTGAGCTCAGCAATAGCTTCTGGATATATATCTTTTTTGCTGCCCTATTCGATATGGCGGGCACATTATTTTTAGTGATGTCACTATCAAAGACAGACTTATCTGTATTTGGGCCATTAAACGCCTATAAAGTCGTAATCTCCATGATCTTGGCAATGATATTTATTGACGAAATTCCAAGTATGCAAGGTTTTCTCGGTGTAGGTATTATTGTCTTGGGTAGTTACTTTCTATTTCCATCAAATACACATACCAACTCTAATCGCTTATTTCACTTATTACTAGAACGTGGAGTGCAATACCGTTTTTTATCAATTTTGTTATTTTCTATTGGTACCTTGCCATTAAAAAATGCCGTGATTGCAGGTGATGCAATATCAACTACCGTATTTTGGTGTTTGATTGGATTTCCATTGGCTGTCATCGCCCACACTGTTTTTTTGAAAGATAATTTCACTAAAGATTTTGAACAATCTAAAAATCATATCTATAGTTTTCTCTATCTAGGCATCCTGATTTTTTTAATGCAATACATGACGATGATTGTGTTCTCAAAACTTTTAATCGCATATTCATTAGCATTATTTCAACTGGCTATGGTGCTACAAGTATTTCTTGGGTATCGAATCTTTAACGAAAAACATATTGCTCGACGACTTGCTGCCTGCCTCGTAATGATTGTCGGTAGCTTAATGGTATTACAGGCCTAAGGTGCTGATACGATTCTACATCACTCCGTATATTATCCAAACAAATGAAGGAAGCTGAGCAACGGTTTAATCGTTATGAAGCCTATAAATACTCCACCCCATTCATTAGTATCAAGAATAACATCATCTTAATTGTGACGACTTAGGCTGCCGAGTTACTCTTAATGTTGTAGGTGTTTAATTCTCATAGACCATCAAATTTTTTAATAACTAGGTGATATGACCTATATCATCTATTGATCTATGTCATATACAGTAGATAGCCTTTGGGATATAGTTGCCGAAATTATTCCGGAATGACTACATTGCTAAATCCACTTCATATTCTTCGCCTTTTAGTAATAATAAGCATATTAGCTGTATGTGGTATTAGCTATGCCATGCCCCCTGTTACAGAAGCTCAACAGACCGAAACCATTCAACTTGCTTTCCCTACTGCCACTCGTATTTCTGATAAAACTCCGATAGCCAAAGATCAACCTGAAATTAAAACAATATATAAAGGTGATGATGTAATTGGCTATGCCTTTGAGTCAAATGACATAGTTAATATCCCTGCCTATTCAGGTAAACCCGTTAATGTATTAGTTGCAATGGATACTTTAGGCGAAATAAAAGTTGCCCGAGTACTTGCGCATCAAGAACCTATTCTATTAGTGGGCATTCCTGAGCGACACCTATTCGATTTTGCCTCTCAATTACTGGGAGCCAAAGTAACTGAACATATTGTGGTTGGCCAGTCTGGTAAATCGGGTGTCCGTAGTATTGATTCCTTATCAGGTGCAACCGTTACAGTGATGGTCGTCAATGAAGTCATCATGCGTTCAGCAAAGAAAGTTGCAAGGCTATTGGGCATTGCTGGCATGTCTGCAGAAAATATTGTTTTGCCTGCAACAATTAACCCAAACGTGTTCACTAAAGCGAACTGGGAACAACTTATGGGTGATGGTTCTATCCGCCATTTAGAGCTGAATTATGCTGAAGTTGATAAGTCATTTGAAGGTACCGAGGCAGAATGGATAAGCAAAGATGAAGAGCAAACCACCCAACGCAAACAAAAACTATTTATTGATCTTTATTATGCCCCTCTGAATATACCTACTATTGGGAAAAATATTTTAGGTGATAATGAATTTGACTGGCTAATGTCTGAATTAAAACCAGGCGATCAAGCTATTGCGGTTATGGGACTAGGTGACTATTCATTTAAAGGTAACGGCTTTGTCCGAGGCGGAATATTTGACCGTTTCCAAGTACAACAAGAAGAAAAATCTATTATTTTTAGAGACTCAGATTATCATCGTATTAATGATATTTATATTGATGGCGTACCTGAATTTGATGAAAAAGTTATCTTCATCATCCGTGATAAATATAAATTTGATATTGGTACGCCATGGCAAGCGGAGCTATTAGTTCGTCGTCAAATTGGTGCTTTAGATAGTGTTTTTACCCGTTTCTTTGGGGACTATCAAGCACTGGAGCAATATATAATTCGCCCAATCCAACCCGTCTATATTGATGCTGAACCCGAAGCACTTTGGGTATCCGTATGGCGTAACAAGATCTTCCAGATCACTGTTTTAATCATTAGTCTCGTAATGTTATTTACCGTAATTATTCTGCAAGATTATTTAGATAAACATCCTCGATTCTTGCAATTATTCCGTAAGGCATTCCTTATTTATACTG
>QNEY01000059.1 GCA_003645385.1 Gammaproteobacteria bacterium
GTCTCCCGGTAAACCAGTAGTGTATCTAGGTTGTGCCTTGCTGATAATTGGAATATTTCTATTATTTTATTTACCACAGCGCCGGTTTTGGGTGATAGTTAAAGAGAATAAGTCAGGATCAGATTTATTACTGGCAGGAATGAGCAATCGAAATCCTCGTGAGTTCGATACCTTTTTTAAACATATTAGCCAAACATTAAGACGGGTCAGTGGGAACTCTGACTAGTATTAATGTTCAGAAAGTTTAGTGATAGAAGCAAATAGAAAGAGTAGTGGATGGCAGATTCAGCGGGCACAATGAATACAGAAACTAGCCGACCCTCAATACAGTGGTTGTGGTGTGGTTTAATGTTGTTAGCAGCAGTTGCGTTATTAGTGATGTATTCCAATGTGTTGGATAGTTACGAAATTACTATTGTAGTTTTTACTGCAGTGAGTCTTGCATATTTAGGGCTAAATTGGCCTGGCTTTCGGCGACATATCATAGTTGTTTCATTGCTTAGCTTCTTAGCAATAAAGCTATATGGTAATGATTTGGATCAGGGTGATACAGATTTCTTTCTAAATTATTTATTAGCAAGTCAATCAGCTTTTATGTGGATGAGCGTCTTATTTGTCATGGCGACAGTATCCTATTTTTTGGGCTTAATTTTCCGTTCAGAGTTCACTGAAAAAGTTGCTACAGCATTAACTTGGTCAGCGACTACCATGGGAATGGTCGGATTGATGGTGCGTTGGCGGGAGTCTTATTTGATTAGCCCTGATGTTGGCCATATCCCCGTTAGTAATCTGTATGAAGTTTTTATCCTGTTTGCAGTTATCACAGCATTAATATATTTGTTTTATGAACGTCGTTATCAGATTCGTTCATTGGGTGGTTTTGTGCTGTTAGTTATCAGTGCGGCGGTTGCTTTTCAGTTGTGGTATACCTTTGGAAAAGGTGCTCATGAAATTCAACCACTAGTACCAGCCCTACAGAGTTATTGGATGAAGATCCATGTACCAGCTAATTTTGTTGGTTATGGTGCATTTGCAATGGCAGCCATGATTGGGGTGGCTTATTTATTAAAATCATGGCGACAGGATGTTAAACCTCAGAGTTTAATGGCAACATCATTACCTGAGTTGGCAGTAATGGATGACTTGATGTATAAATCCATTGCTTTAGGCTTTGCTTTTTTCACAGTTGCGACCGTCTTGGGCGCATTATGGGCTGCAGAAGCATGGGGTGGTTATTGGTCATGGGATCCGAAAGAAACCTGGGCTTTGATTGTCTGGTTAAATTACGCAGCTTGGTTGCATATGCGGATGACTAAAGGTTGGTATGGTCGCCCAATGGCATGGTGGGCAGTTATAGGTTTATTTGTAACCCTATTTGCATTTTTAGGTGTCAATATGTTTTTATCAGGTCTGCATTCGTACGGCACTCTGTAGCAAAGATCTCAATACAAAGATTTCTCAAAGTTAATTGTTAAAAGGACAGAAATAGCATGAAAAAGATGATTAAAGCAGCGTTGATATGGACGACATTGTTATTACCAATAGTAGCCATAGCGATGCCCTTGGCTTATGTGGAAGGAGTACATTACAAACCAACGGCAAAACGATTGGCAACAAGTGATAAAAATGTAGTCGAAGTTATAGAAATGTTTTCATATAGCTGCCCACATTGTTTTCGTTTTGAACCACAGGTGATGGAATGGAAGAAAACGCTACCTGAGAATGTTAAATTTGTTCAAGTACCTGCAATTTTCCGAGATAGTTGGTTGCAGTTAGCAAAAGTATTTTATACAGCTGAGAAAACCGGTGACTTGGAGAAATTACAACCTATAATTTTTAATGCTATTCATGTTGAAAAGCGTCGTTTGCAAACTGAGGATCAGTTGCTAAACTTTGTCGCTGAGCAGGGTATTGATCGTGATATGTTCGCTCAAGAAATGAAATCTATGTCGGTATCTCGAAAAGTGAAAGAAGCCTTGTTATTGAGTCAGACATCAGGAATATCAGGTGTACCTTCGATGATAGTAAATGGGAAGTACATTGTAGATGGACCGATGGCTGGCAGTATGGAAGATGTATTAAAAGTAGTCAATTTCCTGATTGAACAAGAATTGAATTAAATGTATTCAATAATATAGGGTTGGTGAGTTTTCAGCCCTATATTATTTTTCTGAAAGACAACAGTTTCTACCGCTTTCTTTCGCTTGATACAGGGCCTTATCCGCACGTTTAAAGACATCATCTATAGTGTCACTGCCTCTAAAACTTGCCAAGCCTGCAGAGGCAGTAATGGAGACAGGTTTATTTTCATAATGAAATTTTGAATGTTCCACTTTTTCTCGAATTTTATTAGCTAATACTAGCGCATCTTTCAGATCAGTTTCCGGGAATATCCCCATGAATTCTTCTCCTCCATAACGTGCTATAAAATCAGTATTACGTGTCTGTTGCTGGAAGATTCGTGCAATAGTTTTTAATACTTTGTCGCCTGCCGCATGGCCATAGTTATCATTAACACGCTTAAAAAAGTCTATATCCCAAATTACGACACTAAGTGGTTTTTGATAGCGTTGCCAGCGTGAGTATTCTTTTTCCAGAAGTTCATTAAGTGCTTGTCGATTCCAGATACCAGTTAAGGCATCTTTAAGAGCTAAATCACGTGATTTCTCTGCAGATTGTCGCAACTCATTACTTTCTCGTTCCATGTCCTGCAAACGTTCATTGAGGTCTTTAATCTGTTTCTGAGATTGTTCAAAACGGTCATGGTCAGATTGTCGGTAGTTCTCGAAATGTTGATTAAGAAAATCTAATCGATCACTAACAGTTGATTTAAGTTGTTCAATATCATGGGCATCTTCAACATGAGTTCTAATTCCACGAAATTCATTTTCAACCACTTGGCTGATTTCATTGCGTTCTTCAAATGCTTTTACATCCTCGTCACTGGTCTCTCTAATATGCTCATCGAGTTCTTTCAATCTTGATGTTAGTATTTTTAAGAAGTCTTCATAATCCTGTTTCTCAGTGATAACCTGTGAACCAAGATCGCTGACAATATCTGCAATATCATTAATAATTTGGGGTAATTGTTTGTCACCAATCCCGGTTTCAATTTTGTGTCGAATTGAGGTTGCTTTTTTACTGAGCTCAGCGGGTAATGATAAGCGTTCTAATAATTGCATTAATACAAGGTGAGTTGGCATTTGAATCGGTGATACGTCATCGTCTTCAAGCAATGAGGTAGACACTTCGGTTGAATATTGCTCAGAATTTGTTGGTTCGCTTGATTCGGATGATTTACCTATGCCAAACAGATGATAACCTAAACCACGGGTCGGCTTTTTATTAGAGTATTGGTGTATATAGCTTTCAAGTAGTAATAGTACTTCAGGAAGAAGTGCTGAAATAGTATCATTTGGGGTTGATGAAAGTTGTTTACTAAGTGTTTTTGCTTGTGTCTTAAATGCTTTAGCTAGTTTTAATGACGATATCAATTCTGCTAGAATTTCACCTGTTGTTTGGCCTTTATTCTTTTCTTCAACTTCCATCCCAGCGATGGCATTTTCCATTTTCTCAAGAATCGTCTCAATTTCAAACTGATTTCTTTTGCCCCGAAGCTCTTTTCTTAATGATGTAAGTTGTGTATCCAGTCTAGAGTCAAGCCCCTGTGCAGCTAGTGCTAACCTTGCTAAGCTACGTTGTAGTAATTCATCGTAACTTTGTTGCTGCTCTAGATCAGAAATGGATTGATAGTATTTTTGCTTCCATTCTTCAAGTTGCTGTACAACATCATTAGTTTCCATAGTTCAGGTCCTTAAGATCCACTTTATTCATGATGTACTTCTTCATAGTGCTGCTGGAGGGGCTTGTTCATTAGTACGTATATCAGATTCACTATTATTGTTCTGTTGACTATGTAGCAAAATATCATAATAGCGACGAATATTCTCAACATAACGAACAGGTTCACCTCCACGTGCGTAACCATAACGAGTTTTCTCATACCATTTTTTCTTACTTAATAATGGTAGATGTTCTTTAATATCTGGCCATAGATCAGGACTTTTACCATTACGTTCAGTCAGTACACGGGCATCTTCCACATGCCCCATTCCGACGTTATAAGCTGCAAGTGCAATCCATGTCCTATCGGGTTCAATAATACGTTCCGGAAGGTTATCACGAAGATATGCCAGATACTTAGCTCCGGCGTGAATACTTTGCGCAGGATCTTTTCGATCTTTAATCTTCATTTGCTTAGCAGTTGCCTGAGTTAACATCATCAGTCCTTTAACTCCAGTGCTGGATACAGCATTAGGGTTCCAATGAGACTCCTGATATGAAGTGGCAGCGAGTAAACGCCAGTCAAAATCATATTCAGCAGCAGCCTGTTCAAATAACGCTTGGTATTTTGGTAAATGCGTTAATGTCCGTCTATGAACTGCACGGGTATCAACATAATCAAAGCGGCGGATATGGCCATAGTATTTTTCTATTAGCCGATCGAGGAATCCAGATTCTTCTATCTGTTCATAAAAAGCCGCCACTTCATTGTAAAGTGTGCCATCGTCGGCACGCGGCATTGCCCATGCCAAAGGTTGAGGTTCAGAAACATTAAAAGCGACCCGCAGCTCTGGAAACAGGGCTTGATTGGCTGCAATTTCGTTTGAATCGGCAATGGTGTAGTCGATCATTTGCAACTCTACCAATTCTAATAAACCACTACTATCCAATTCATCATTTTCTGTCCAGTCCAATTCAGGAATTTCTTGCTGCTGGGATACTAACTCTTCAACATGACTGCTATTGGCGACGACTTCTAATTGACCATCCGCCAATGCCGTAAGATTTTTAGGCTTTTTAGTTCCTTTGCGATAGACCAATTGTTGAGTCACCTCCTGGTAGACAGGACCGAAACGGATGAGCTCTTGACGTGCAGGGGTTATAGTCAGGCCAGCTGCGGCAATATCGGCCTTGCCTTGTTCAATCATCGTCAACATGTCACCTAAGTTATCCGGCACGATAATTTTAAGGCGTACATTAAGATGTTCGGCAAAACGTTGGGCAAGTTCATATTCAAAGCCTGCTAATGAATCACCTTTTACATAGTAACTAGTTGGTCCATAACGGCTGAGCACGCGTAATTCACCACGCTCACGAATTTCTTCCAGATGAGGCTGAGCTTCACCACATGCGATCAGTAAGCTTAATGATGCAAGCAACAGGCTAATAAATTTCAAACATGGCTCCTTCAAGTTTGGATGCTTGATTATCGCCCATATTGACCACTTTGCACTAGCTTAAGTTTGATTTTTAATGAATCATATTGTTTTCATTGGTTTTTTTTATAAATAGATTATAATTTGTCACCTTTTAAAATTGGAATACCTTGTTATGAATGCGCCAGAGTTACTTTTGCCAGCGGGTAGTTTGCAGCATATGCGTTATGCCTATGCTTTTGGGGCTGATGCAGTTTATGCTGGGCAACCGCGATACAGCCTACGTGTTCGTAATAATGATTTTCATAAATTACCCGTTTTAGCACAGGGTATTGAAGAAGCTCATGCAGCCGGAAAACAGTTTTTTGTTGCCAGTAATTTGATGCCACATAATACTAAAATCAAAACCTATATGGCAGATATGGAGCCGGTAATTGCCATGAAACCGGATGCATTGATTATGGCTGATCCAGGTTTGATTATGATGGTACGTGAACGTTGGCCTGAAATACCAATTCACCTTTCTGTCCAAGCTAACACTGTGAATTATCAAGCAGTTAAATTCTGGCAATCTGTTGGTGTTAGTCGAGTAATTTTATCGCGTGAACTATCATTAGATGAAATCGAAGAAATTCGCCAGCTTTGTCCTGAAATGGAATTAGAAGTCTTTGTTCATGGTGCTTTATGTATTGCGTATTCCGGGCGGTGTTTGTTGTCCGGTTACTTCAATCATCGCGATCCTAATCAAGGCTCATGCACCAACTCATGTCGGTGGGATTATAAAACCCATGCTAGTGATAACAATGATGATTCACCCCAGAAAATTGAATTCAAAGCTTTTGATGCTATGAATAGTCAAAATGCATTTTCCGATTGTGGTGGTCAAGAGCGTCATCCGCTTGCAGATAATGTGTATCTGATTGAAGAGGGTAATCGACCGGGAGAGTTAATGCCGATCTTTGAAGATGAGCATGGTACGTACATCATGAACTCAAAAGATTTACGGGCTATTCAGCATATAGAGCGTTTGGCCAGAATCGGCATAGATTCGTTGAAGATAGAAGGCCGAACAAAATCCGTTTACTACGTTGCTCGTACTGCCCAAATTTACCGTCGTGCTATTGATGATGCTCTGGCTGACAAAAAGTTTGATCCGACATTGATTGGAAAATTGGATAACCTAGCAAACCGTGGTTATACCGATGGTTTTTATCAGCGGCATCCAACACAAGAACAACAAAACTATATTCAAGGTTATTCGAGTAGTGATCGTCAGCAGTATGTAGGCGAAATCACCGGCTATGATGTTGAAAATCAGGCTTTGAATATTGATGTTAAAAACAAGTTTTCTGTAGGTGATAAATTAGAATTGATTTTACCGGAAGGTAATGTTGAACTGGTCTTAGAACAGATGAAAAACAAAGATGGCGAAGCCATTGATGTAGCGCCTGGTAGCGGCCATCAAGTTAAAGTTCCATATTCAGGCAAAGCACCAGAACAAGGCTTACTTGCAAAGTATATTTAATTCTGCCTATCTTGAGCCCGCACTTTAAATGGGCCATTAAGAGCCGTTAGGAGCTTTGAATCACGATTATATATATCATTCCTGAAAAACACATTGCCATCACGTATAAACGCTGTGCTGTAGCCAATTACTATCTTTATCGGTTTTTTTAGATTAACTCGTGTAGTTTTTCCTGAGGCAATAACTGCATCAATTTTTTCACGATTCCAACCATCTTGATCGGCCAATAATCTCTCGGCAAAATCAAAAGGCTTATCGACTCGAACACAACCAGCACTAAAAGAGCGACTCGTACGTGAAAAGTAATTTTTGTTGTTGGTATCATGCAGATAGACAGCATGTTTATTTGGAAACATAAACTTAACTAAGCCTAAAGCATTATTAGGTCCTGCAGGTTGTCGTACTATGTAAGGTATATGGTTCAGAGACTTCCAGTCAATCGAAGTTGAATCTACTTCTTTCCCATCCATAGTCAGCAGAAGATAACCTTTTTTTACTAGGTATTCAGGGTCTTTTTTCAAGTTGGGAAGAATAGATCTACGCTTAATACCAGCTGGAATGGTCCAAGTGGGGTTGAAATCAATATAACGTATGACATCTTTAAATACGGGTGTTTGAGTGAACTGTTTGCCAACCTGTGATTTGGCTTCCCAGAATAGCTTGTTATCTTTCATCCAGTAGACATGAAATCCAGCAATATCGACGGCAATAAATTCTCCTTTTAACTTATGGTAATACCAGCGCTGTCGTTCCAGATTGATGCGTAATTGATCAATTCTCTGTTCAACGGATACATTCATTTCAGCAAGGGTTTTAGCTCCAATAACACCATCGTTGTCTAGTTCATGACGTTCCTGAAAATGTTTTACTGCAGTTTTCAGTTCAACATCGAATAACTCGGGATTTTCGGTGGTGCCTATATAATCATTTGTTGTGATTAGTTGTGCTCGTACTTGTGAAATACGTGTGTTTTTGTCTCCTAGTCTAAGTGTTTTTCCTGATTGAATTGTTACCCAACTACCAGTATTTTGATATTCACGATAACGTGCTAGAACATTTTTTAATGAGTCGTAGCGTTTATGGGTTGGGCGAGCTTGTTTTAGAATCTCTTCAACCTTGCCATCCTCGAGCAATGCTATCAGTTTGGGTCGTATATCTTTCCTATCAAACGGCTGGGAAAAATTAAAGTTCTTATCCAGAGCTTCTGGATCTACCTTACCGATAAGAAGGTTGTAATAAGCACGGAAAAAATTTTCTGATAGTAACAAGTCTAGGTCAACAGATGATGAGATATCTAATAGTCCTTGTTGCTGCTTATTGAGTAATATATCAATTGATGGAAGCCAATAATCATCAGGATTTAAGCCATCATCTTGCAGCTTCAAGATTTCTTTCCTTAGAACAGGAATTAACTTATTATTCCAAATGAGTTGGTAGCCGTTGGATTGATATAGCTTAGTGATGATAGGGCTACTATAGATAATTTGGCTGTCAATTTTTAAATAGCTTGTATCTTCTGTCAATGAATCTAGCCGTGATTGCACCTCAGTTTGGAATGTTTCTTCAGCTATCACTGTTACAGGTAAAGTAAACAAAGCAAGTATGAATGAAATTACAATCGATTTAACGTTCTTGATCATATTCTTTATCCTTAATATGAATTAATTTTATCGGCGAGATCGAAAAAACTTACGTAACAAGTCGCTACTTTGTTCGGAAAGTATCCCCTGTTCACAGAGCACATGATGGTTGAGTTGAGGTGTGTTAAAAATATCAAAACAACTACCGGCAGCGCCTGTTTTGGGTTCTGAAGTAGCATATACAACACGCTCAATACGGGCATGAACAAGTGCACCCGCACACATAATACAGGGCTCTAATGTTACGTAGAGTGTTGCACCTGGCAAGCGATAATTGTCGGCCTGATTACAGGCCGCTCGTAATGCCTGAATTTCAGCATGGGCAGTTGGATCGTGACTGACAATAGGTTGATTCCAGCCTTCACCAAGTAGAATGTTGTCTCGAACAATCACTGCACCAACAGGGA
>QNEY01000060.1 GCA_003645385.1 Gammaproteobacteria bacterium
GTATTTGCTGTTTGATTTAGAATGTTAAAAATACCATACAATTTATCATGGTATTTTATTGCTCTTTGATAATTTTCTATCACTACATCATCCCAACATTGCTGTTATCAGGTTCTAAAGCTAAAGTTTGATCTGAGTCCGCAAGCTCACCCGACTCAGCAGCCAGCTTAATCATCAAACGCACTTCGTTTTCTGAATCTGAATTTTTCAGTGCTTCTTCATAAGTTATCTGACCTGCTTTATACAAATCATATATCGCCTGATCAAAGGTCTGCATACCCAACTCACGTGAACGTTTCATAACATCTTTAATTTCTGCAACTCGGCCTTTTTCTATTAGGTCACCAATTAAAGGTGTATTAAGAAGCACTTCGACGGCTACACAACGACCTGTACCATCTTTTGTCGGAATTAATCGTTGAGCTACTACTGCTTTCAAATTTAACGATAAATCTAGGAATAACTGTTGGTGACGCTCTTCCGGGAAAAAGTTAATGATCCTGTCCATGGCCTGATTTGCATTATTTGCATGTAGGGTAGATAGACACAGATGGCCTGTTTCTGCAAAGGCAATACCATGGTCCATCGTATCTCGAGCTCGAATCTCGCCAATCATGATGACGTCCGGAGCTTGTCGTAATGAGTTCTTCAGTGCGACCTCATAAGATTCTGTGTCAATTCCTACTTCACGCTGTGTGACCACACAACCACCATGATCATGATCAAACTCTATCGGATCTTCAATAGTTAAAATATGGCCAGTACTATTTTGGTTACGATAACCAATCATTGCAGCCAATGTAGTTGACTTACCTGAACCTGTCGCTCCCACAAAGATAACTAGCCCACGCTTAGTCATTGCTAACTCTTTAATTATCTCTGGTACATTTAAGCCATCAATAGTAGGGATTTCATCTTTTATCCGACGTAACACCATCGCAATTTTATTACGCTGGTAGAGCGCGCTAGCACGAAAACGTCCTGCACCCGTTGTACTGATGGAGTAATTACATTCCTTATCACGCTCAAACGTTCGCTTTTGTTCATCATTCATGGTGCTTAACACCAGATCACGTGCATCAGTATCTGATAACGGTGTTTGGTCTAAAGTCGCCAATCTTCCATTTACTTTCAAGCTCGCTGGTCGGCCTGCTGTTATGAACACGTCTGAAGCGTCATGTTTCACCGCAGCTTTAAGAATCGTTACGATATCCATTATCTTCTCCTATCTGAACATATCTTTGTTGACAGCACGAGGCAAGGCCTCAGCCTTAGTAATTTTCTGACGTTTCATTAGATCTTGTAAATTCTGGTCGAGGGTCTGCATACCTACTGCGGCACCAGTTTGAATAGCTGAATACATTTGAGGTACTTTGTCTTCACGAATCAGATTTCGAATCGCAGGAGTACCAATCATAATTTCATGAGCAGCAATACGTCCTCCCCCTACTTTTTTCATTAATGTTTGAGAAATAACTGCTCGCAATGACTCAGACAGCATCGATCGCACCATATCTTTTTCTGCTGCCGGAAATACATCAATAATCCGGTCAATTGTTTTTGCCGCCGATGACGTATGCAAAGTACCAAATACTAAATGCCCTGTTTCTGCCGCTGTCAGCGCCAAACGAATTGTTTCCAAATCACGTAGTTCACCAACCAAGATAATATCTGGATCTTCACGCAACGCCGAACGTAGCGCTTCACTAAAACCAAGTGTATCGCGATGAACCTCACGCTGATTTACCAGACACTTTTTACTCTTATGTACAAATTCAATTGGATCTTCAATGGTGAGAATATGTTCACTATCTTTATCATTTTTGTAATCAACCATCGCAGCTAGTGTCGTTGACTTACCTGAACCTGTTGGTCCTGTCACTAGGACAATCCCTCGTGGATTATCTGAAATTTGTTTAAAAATCTCTGGTGCGCCCAGCTCTTCCAATGTCAGTACTGTCGAAGGGATCGTACGAAAAACAGCTGCTGCACCACGATTCTGATTAAATGCATTAACACGGAAGCGGGCCAAGTTAGGTATTTCGAATGAAAAATCTGCTTCAAGAAACTCTTCAAAGTCCTTGCGCTGTTTGTCATTCATAATATCGTAGATCATGGCATGCACTTCTTTATGTTCCATGGAGGGGACATTAATGCGCTTAATGTCACCATCGACACGGATCATAGGAGGCTCCCCTGCGGAAACATGTAAATCAGATGCATTGTTTTTTGCACTAAAGGTCAGTAATTCAGTAATATCCATTCACATTCCCTAATCATATTAAATAGTGTGTAATCACCTTCCATTCGGAAGCACTACAGGTAAAGGTAGCGCGCTCAACACAGGCTTGCAACATGACAGACATAAAAAAACGTCTTTTTGTGACAGATTCGAATATAAAAAAGGCTGAAATAGCATTTAAACGACAAACAGGTAGCGTTCAATTACTGGCTGTCAGTAAAACATGGTCATCCGAGGTGTTACGTGATGCTGCAATGGCTGGACAGCGATTGTTTGGTGAAAACTACCTGCAAGAAGCATTAGTCAAGATTGATGATCTTGCTGATCTGAATCTAGAATGGCATTTCATCGGGCCAATTCAATCTAATAAAACCAAAGATATTGCCTCACATTTTGATTGGGTACAAAGTATTGACCGTCTTAAAATTGCGCAACGGCTTTCCAATCAACGTCCTTCAGAATTAGCAGATCTCAATATTTGCATTCAGGTTAATATCGACAATGAAACCACTAAGTCTGGTGTTGCTATGGAGGACCTTCTAGCTTTTGCTGAACAAATCAATAAACTTGAACGGCTATCTCTGCGCGGTCTAATGATTATTCCTGCAAAAACAGATGACCCGGAACAACAGCGGACTTCTTTTAAAAAAGCTTATCAACTATACACTCAACTTACTGACCTCTATCCCACTGTTGATACCTTATCCATGGGCATGACTGCTGATATGACAATGGCAATAGCTGAAGGTAGCACAATGGTACGTATTGGTACGGCAGTATTTGGCCAAAGACATACAGCTACAGGTCAAGTAAACTAGATAGATATTTGACATTTAATATTCGGAATAGATGATGAGAGACTGCAAAATTACATTTATTGGTGGTGGAAATATGGCTCGGAGCCTTATTGGTGGCTTAATCACCGATGGCTTTAATCCCCAACATATTCATGTCGCTGATCCTGAACCACTTTGTTTGCAGGCACTTACTGACCAATATCCCGTTCACACATTTAGCAGCAATATTGAAGCAGTTAAAGACTGCGAGGTGGTGATTCTGGCTGTTAAACCACAACAGTTACAAGCTGTCGTTAAACAATTAGCACCGCATTTGAAAACTGATGCCTTGTTAATATCGATTGCTGCAGGTATCCGACTTGATGATATTGCACGTTGGTTGGAACAAGTCGAGTCGGCAATTGTTCGTGCCATGCCCAACACTCCATCATTGGTGCAAGCCGGTGCAACAGCGTTATTCGCTAATGAGCATGTTAGTGACGCACAACATGAACTAGCTGAATCAATCCTCCGTTCAGTAGGACTTGCCTTATGGGTTGATGATGAAGTTCAAATAGATGCAGTAACCGCTTTATCCGGCAGTGGCCCTGCTTATTTTTTCCTAGTAATGGAAGCCATGGAATCTGCTGCTGTGGAAATGGGGCTGACATCTAAAACTGCACGGCTGCTTTGCCTGCAAACTGCTTTTGGTGCAGCAAAGATGGCTCTAGAAAGTGATGAAACAACGACTACTCTGCGTGAACGTGTTACCTCACCAGGAGGCACTACTGAACGTGCTATCCACGAGTTGGAAGATGGTGGTTTACGAGGTTTATTTGAAAATGCACTGATTGCAGCTGCCCTACGATCACGTGAATTAGCAAATCAATTAGGTGAAGACAATGCCTAGTGGATACTTCAGTACACCCTTAATATTCCTGATAGAGATCTTATTTAGTCTCTATATTGGTATTCTTGCATTACGAATAATCATGCAATGGGCACACTGGGAATACAGCAATCCTTTAGTTCAACTAATTATTCGTGCTACTCAATTACCGGTTAAGTTTTTGCGCAAGTTTATTCCACCTTTAGGTCGTTGGGATAGCGCAACCATCCTACTACTAGTCATCCTCACTTTCATAAAATTACTGTTAATCGGCTTTTTACAGTCTGTGCCCTTAAATTTTGTAATAGTATTTCGTTGGATGCTGGCTGATATTTTGTCACTGTTTATCACCCTGTTCTCTGCCAGCATTATCATTCAGGTTATATTAAGTTGGGTCGCGCCCCACAACAGTTACAACCCTATTACGCCACTTATTAGTCGTATGAATGCCCCCTTATTGAATCCTATTAAACGTCTATTGCCACCCATGGGAGGGCTTGATTTATCACCTTTGGTGGCCATTATCGGTCTACAGATTCTAGCCATGCTGACACTGCCTTTATTAATGGCACAATATTGAGCCGTAAGTCTTTATTGCACAAAAGTCACTGACTATTTAGACTTTTCCTCATAAAAGCCAAGGAATAAGAATTCTATGCCGGACACAATACCGGCCGATTCAGTCGGTCTGGTTAGCCCTACAACATTACATATCGATACACCGATAACACTTGAATGTGGTCGCAGCTTGCAAAGCTATGACCTGATATATGAAAGTTATGGTGAACTCAATGATGATGGCTCCAATGCTGTATTGATCTGTCATGCTCTATCTGGAGATCATCATGCAGCGGGCTACCACAGCATGGATGACAAAAAACCAGGCTGGTGGGATTCAGCTATTGGCCCAGGCAAAGCTATTGATACCAATCATTTTTATGTAGTCTGTCTGAATAACCTCGGCGGCTGTAAAGGCTCCACTGGTCCTACGAGTATTAATCCACAAACTAATAAGCCTTTTGGCCCTGACTTTCCGATTGTAACTGTATCAGATTGGGTAAACAGTCAAGCTGTACTTGCTGATCACCTTAATATTCAACAATGGGCTGCCGTAATTGGTGGCAGTTTGGGTGGCATGCAAGCCATGCAATGGGCTATCAGTTTCCCTGAAAAACTGCGCCATGCACTAATCATCGCCGCTGCACCAAAATTATCTGCACAGAATATTGCCTTTAACGAGGTCGCCAGAACAGCAATCAAATCGGACCCTGATTTCCATGAAGGTCACTATGCAGATTACAACGCTATTCCACGACAAGGTTTAGGTCTGGCTCGAATGTTAGGTCATATTACCTACCTCTCTGATGCCGCAATGGGAGAGAAATTTGGACGTGAACTTCGCTATGATGCTATTCAATATGGCTATGATGTTGATTTTCAAATTGAAAGTTATTTACGTTATCAGAGTGAAACCTTCGTAGAACACTTTGATGCCAATACTTATCTATTAATGACCAAGGCTCTTGATTACTTTGATCCAGCACAAGAGTTTGGCCATGATCTAGCAAAAACATTGGCATCTATACAAGCCAAATGTCTGGTTGTGTCGTTTACCAGTGACTGGCGATTTTCACCTGAACGCTCGCATGAAATAGTGAATGCTCTACTCAGCACAGGTAAAGAGGTGACCTATGCTGAAATTGAAGCTCATCAAGGACACGATGCTTTTTTAATGCCTATTCCACGTTATCATGAAATCTTTAACTCTTATATGCAGCGCATTGCCGCTGAGTGTGGGGCAGTAGCATGAGCCTACGTGTTGATTTTCAAATCATCAGTGATTGGATCCCGGAAGGCGCACGTGTACTGGATTTGGGCTGTGACAATGGTACATTGCTTAATCATCTACAACAGCGAGGGATTTCTGGCTATGGTCTCGAGATTGATAATAGTAAGTTTTCTGACTGCATTGATGCCGGTGTCAATGTTATCCAAGCTGATCTCGATCAAGGCCTGCCTCAATTTGCCGATCAGAGTTTTGATTTTGTGATTCTGTCACAAACTTTGCAGGCTATTAATCGCCCCGATTTTTTAATTGAAGAAATTGCCCGTGTCGGCAAGCAAGGTATTATAGGCTTTCCCAACTTTGGTCATTGGCAATGTCGACTGCAACTAGCATTAGGTGGTCACATGCCAGTATCACGCACTTTACCCAATGACTGGTTTAATACGCCAAATATCCATTTGTGTACCGTACAGGACTTTGAACAACTATGTTCAGACAAACAGATGGAAGTACTTAATCGCAGCATCGTGAATCATGCTCACAAAGACACTTTAGGAACAAAACTCTTGCCTAATTTATTCGGACAAATTGCTTTATATCAAATCAAAAAAACATCATGAAACCTTACCAACAACAATTTATCGACTTTGCCCTCAAAACAGGTGTACTTCGTTTTGGCTCATTCACACTTAAGTCTGGTCGTATCAGCCCTTATTTCTTTAATAGTGGTCTGTTTAATACTGGAGCAAGTTTAGCTCGTTTAGGTCGATTTTATGCACAAGCAATCAGCGAGTCGCAATTAGATTATGATGTGCTATTTGGTCCTGCCTATAAGGGGATCCCTTTAGCTTCAACCACTGTTATCGCCTTGGCAGATCATCATCAACGTGATGTGCCCTATGTATTCAATCGAAAAGAAGTCAAAGATCATGGTGAGGGTGGTCAGCTTGTCGGTGCAGATTTATCAGGCAGGGTATTAATCATCGATGATGTAATTTCTGCTGGTACTTCTGTTCGTGAATCAGTAGCTATTATCAAAACCGCAGCAGCAACGCCTGCTGGAGTAATCATTGCTTTGGATCGGCAAGAACGTGGACAAAATACTCTTTCAGCAATTCAGGAAGTAGAGGCTGAGCATAATATACCGGTGGTGAGTATTATTTGTCTGGATGATTTATTAAGCTATTTACAAAACAATACTGAATTAGCTGAATATCTGCCCGCAGTTGAGAGTTACCGCCGACAATATGGAGTGAACCCTTAAGCCCTGAAATATGGCTTATTGCTTATCCCCACAGTAGTTTAATCGAAATCAGAATTGTCACCGATTCAAATGCCCGTTTTATCAAGCGATTGCCATGCTTAAGTGCTAAATGTGAGCCAAGATAGCCGCCTAATAACGATCCTAATAATAATGCTGGCAACCAATCCCAACGGATCTCACCTAAAATTCCCAGTGTAAGAGCGCCAGCACCATTCCAGAATAATCCCACTAGAATTAAGGTATATGCAACCGCCCGCTGGTAATCCATACCAAACCACAGCACTAGCCAAATGGTCACAAACAGGCCTGTCCCTGATGTTAGCGATCCATTTAAAATTCCGAGTAAAAATAACACCAGCCCTCCCAATAACATATTTATTTTATCTCGATGTAGCAGACTATATTGTTGACCAAGTGCAGATTTAAATATTGAATATAAACCGAGCCCCCCGGTCAAAATGCCCAAGGCAATCTCGGCAATACGATCGGGCACTAACAAAATCACACTACTGCCTATTACCACGCCGGGCAGACCAAACAGCAGCAATAACAGTACAAATTGGCGTTCCAACTTGCTAGTGGATAAATAACGTAAAGTCGCACCCACACCTAAAGCTACACTTGCAACTTTATGAGTTGCAAGCGCAACGCCAAAAGACAATCCTAAAAATATCAGTACCGGAAACTGAATTAAACCAGCACCACCACCACTAAATGCCGAGAAGGTATTGGAAACTAATGACACTAAAAACAGGACTAACTGTTCAATTGGGTTCACCTTTAGCCAAACTCCTTATAGAATAGCCTTTATGAAAATATCTAACTTTAGCAAACCTATCGGTATTGCCCTACTGTTATCGATAATTAGCTTACCAATTTATCCTGGACAGCTTTACCGTTATCTAGACAGTGATGGTGTCCTTACTATTAGTAAACGGCTGCCACCCTATGCAGCTCAAAAGGGTTACGACATCCTTGATGAAAAGTCACTTCATCTTATTGATCGAGTGGCACCAGCACTAACAGCTAAGCAAATTTCCACACTGGAACACCAACTAGCCGAGCAAAAAGAAGCAAATAGGTTAGCTGAAATTGCCGCAAAAGAGGAGCTGGATCGCAATAAAAAACAATATATTTATGATCAAAATCTTATTGCTCGATATCAGTCAGAGCAAGATCTGATCGAAGCACGTGATGTCGATTTGTCGTATCGTAAAACACAAATTGAAGAAACCACAAAAAAACTGTCTCAGAATAAAAAGAATTTATACCAACTTCAACAACAGGCAGCAGAACGTGAGCTAAGTGGTAGAGCGCTTAGTGCTAATCTTAATAAACGCCTGACAGCAACTCAAAATTCAATACTCAATAATGAGACCGATCTTGAACGCTTAAAAATGGAAGTTAAACAACTGACAATACAGTATGAAGCTGATTTAGTTCGCCTTAAACAACTGTTGTCAGTAAATAAGAACTCAATCGACTAGCGTATCTAGTACAGCCAATAATTGCTGGTTTTCTTCAGTTGTACCAATCGTGATTCGCAAAAACTGACTAATTCTATTTTGCTTAAAATGACGGACAATAATACCTTGCTTACGCAAATCTGCCGCCAAGTCAGCCGCATCATGTTGTGGATGTTTTACTAAAATAAAATTAGCTGCGGACGGTAAAACTTCAAAACCAAGTGCTATCAACTCACTCGTCACCCATTCACGGCTAGCAATTATCTTCTGGCAAGTCTGCTCAAAATAGTCCTGATCTTGAAAGGCTTCTACAGCAGCACTAA
>QNEY01000061.1 GCA_003645385.1 Gammaproteobacteria bacterium
ATCAGTCTTCTTTTTGACAAAATTAGAACTCATGCAAGTACCCACACAGATTACTTGATACTATTTTTTTAAAGAGCGTTTCACCACCAATCTCTGGCAGCAAAGAAGCGAGAATTATACAGCAACTCGCTAAGCTGTCAATCTTTTTATATGTTTTTACTTAAGGGTTCTAACTTCATTTTTATGTCATGTAACTATGAATTGTTATGTGACAATGAGTTAGAGTAGTCAGAATATCCTGAACACAAAAAAACCGACTTTCATCGGTTTTTTAAAACTGTAATGACTAGCTTATTTAATCAGCAGTTTCACTTTCTTCTTGAACTGAATGATCAACCAACTCTACGATAGCCATTGGTGCTTTATCACCTTCACGATAGCCATTTTTCAAGATACGTACATAACCACCAGGGCGTGAAACAGATCGCGGACCGATTTCTACAAATAGCTTGGTTACAGCAGCTCGATCATCAAGACGTGAATAAGCAAGTCTACGATTAGCAACACTATCAACTTTTGCTAATGTAATTAAAGGCTCAACCACACCACGCAATTCCTTTGCCTTTGGTAAAGTTGTACTAATAACTTCATGTTCAACCAATGAAGCAGCCATATTTTTAAACATAGCTTTTCTATGACTGCTGTTGCGGTTTAATTTACGACCAGAATTACGATGACGCATTATAATTACCTTATATCTTTTTTATGCTGAAGTAGCTTCAGTATTATTATTTTTGTTCGAGTGATGCAGGTGGCCAATTATCGAGGTGCATGCCTAGAGACAGACCTTTTGAAGCCAACACATCTTTAATCTCGGTCAATGATTTCTTACCAAGATTTGGTGTTTTTAATAATTCCATTTCACTACGTTGGATCAAATCACCAACATAATAAATATTTTCTGCTTTCAGGCAGTTTGCAGACCTAACTGTCAAATCAAGCTCATCAATTGCTTGCAACAGTGCAGGATCAATCGTAGCTTCCTCTTGTTGAACAACAGGCTCCTCGATTACGGTAAAGTCTACAAATGATGATAGTTGATCACTTAAGATTGTCGATGCGAATTTAATCGCATCTTCTGCATCAAGTGTTCCGTCAGTGTCTACATCAATGATCAGCTTATCAAGATCTGTACGATTTTCTACACGTGCACTCTCGACATTATATGTCACCATATTAACCGGGCTGAATGAGGCATCTAAATAAAGTTGACCAATCGCACGATCGTCTTCTTCATTTTGACTGCGTTTATTTGATGGCACATATCCACGACCAGTAGTTACTTTGATACTGGCAGACAAACTACCACCGGTAAGATTAGCAATCACGTGATCTGGGTTAACGATTTCTACATTATGTGGCAGCTCAATGTCACCAGCAGTAACTGGACCCACACCATCTTTATTAATCGTTAACACTACTTCATTTATTTCATGAAGCCTGAATGCAAGGCCTTTCATATTCAACAAGATATCTAGAACATCTTCTTGAACACCTTCAATAGTTGAGTATTCGTGTACAACACCATCGATTTGTGCTTCAACTACAGCAGTACCTTCCATTGAAGATAACAAAATACGACGTAACGCATTCCCTAATGTATGGCCAAAACCACGCTCTAAGGGCTCAAGCACAAGACGTGTTCTCGTGTCGCTGTACTTCTGAATATCAACAATACGTGGTTTTAAAAACTGACTGGTATAGGCCGTCATGCAAATTCCTCTAAGTAAATCCTAAGGTGGATTTATTTATAACTATTTTGAGTAAAGTTCTACTACTAGGTTTTCGTCTATTTCAGATGGTAATTCATCACGCTCAGGAAGACGTTTAAATACACCTGACAATAAGCCAGCGTTAACCTCAACCCACTCTGGCAAACCTAACTGTTCTGCAACTGACATTGCATTAACAATACGGTCTTGCTTTTTAGCTTTTTCACGGACTTCAACTTTATCACCAGGCTGAACGCGGTATGACGCAATGTTAGCAACACTATCATTCACAACAATCGCTTTATGCGAAACAAGTTGCCTTGCTTCAGCACGTGTTGAACCATAACCCATACGATACACAACATTGTCCAGCCTTTGCTCTAGTAGATTCAACAAGTTCAAACCTGTTGCACCTTTACGTTTATCAGCTAATTTATAATAGCCTCTAAACTGTTTTTCTAAGACACCATAGATGCGACGAATTCTTTGTTTTGCTCGCAACTGAACAGCATATTCAGATTCACGTCCACGACGTACACCATGCTGACCAGGTTTTTGATCAAGTTTACATTTACTCTCTAAAGAATTACCTCTGCTTTTTAAAAACAGATCGGTACCTTCTCTACGACTAAGCTTACAACTTGGACCTCGATATTTTGCCATAATGATCTCCTAAATCAGACTCTACGTCGTTTTGGTGGACGACAACCATTATGAGGAATTGGTGTTACGTCTGTAATATTGTTAATTTTGAATCCTAGGTTATTCAGTGCGCGTACTGCTGACTCGCGACCAGGCCCTGGACCCTTGATTTCAACGTCAAGATTCTTCATGCCGAACCCTTGAGCGGCCTCACCAGCTTTTTCAGCGGCGACCTGAGCGGCAAAAGGCGTACTTTTACGCGAACCACGAAAACCACAACCGCCTGATGTTGCCCAAGCTAGGGCATTACCTTGACGATCTGTGATAGTAATTATTGTATTATTGAATGATGCATGCACATGTGCCACACCATCAACCACATTCTTTTTAACACGCTTACGTTGACGCGCTGATGAATTTGCCATCAATATTTACCTTATTTAATCATACGGCGAGGACCCTTACGTGTCCTAGCATTTGTTTTTGTTCTTTGTCCGCGTAGTGGTAGACCTCTACGGTGACGAATCCCACGATAGCATCCAAGATCTTTTAGTCGTTTAATATCCATTGATACTTCACGGCGTAAATCACCTTCTACAGTGAACTTTTCAACTGCAGTACGAAGTGCTTCTACTTCTTGCTCAGTTAAATCTCTGATTTTTGCATCAGTTGCAACACCTGCGTCTGCACAGATTTGTTGAGCACGAGTCAGCCCGATACCATAAATCGAAGTTAACGCTATTACCGTGTGCTTTTGCACCGGTACATTTATTCCAGCAATACGAGCCATTAAGCTACCCTAATTCTTCAATAGTGAACAGTGAATTATAGCATACCATTCACTTGTTCAACAATAATTAAATACAACTAATAATACTATTAGCCCTGACGTTGTTTATGGCGAGCCTCTTTACAGATAACTCTTAGGACGCCACGACGTTTTACAATTTTACAATTGCGGCAAATCTTTTTTACTGATGCCTGAACTTTCATCGGTTTTCTCCAACTAAATCTTGATATATTCTGGGCCTGTCTCTAGCTTAGAAAGCCTGACATTCCACTTTTGTTCTTGTTCGATTTCTTCATCAAACTTTCATACTGTTGTGACATCATGTGTGACTGTATCTGTGACACAAAGTCCATCACTACCACAACAATGATCAATAATGATGTACCACCAAAATAGAACGGTACGTTCCAATAGAGAATCATAAACTCTGGGAGCAAACAAACTGCAGTAATATATATTGCACCCGCTAGAGTCAATCGCCCCATAATAGTATCAATATATTTTACTGTTTGTTCTCCTGGTCGTATTCCAGGGATAAATGCGCCAGATTTTTGCAAGTTCTCAGCTGTTTCCTTTGGGTTGAAGACTAATGCTGTATAGAAGAAACAGAAAAAGATAATTGCTATAGCATAAGACAACACATACATAGGCTGCCCAGGAGACATTAAGGTTGAAATGTTTTGTAAAAAACCTAATCCCTCACTAGTTCCGAACCAACCCGCTATGGTCGCTGGAAACAGAATGATACTTGAAGCAAAAATTGGTGGAATGACACCAGCCATATTCAATTTTAATGGCAAATGAGAAACCTGGCCTTGCATCATCTTCCGGCCTTGTTGTCGCTTGGCATAATGAACAGGAATTCGTCTCTGAGCACGCTCAACAAATACTACAAATGCAGTAACAGCCAACGCCAATAAGACTAGTGTAATCACGAGGAAGGTATGTAATTGACCTGTCCTTGCTAATTCTAGTGTTCCACCAATCGCGGCTGGCAAACCAGCTACGATACCGGCAAAAATGATCAATGATATGCCATTACCTATGCCACGCTCTGTGATCTGCTCTCCTAGCCACATAAGGAACATTGTCCCTGTAACAAGAGTAATTACAGCCGTGATTCTAAACAACATACCTGGATCAACAACAACGCCAACACCTGCAGAACTTTGACTTTCTAGAGCAATGGCAATACCTAAAGCCTGGAATGTAGCCAATACTAAGGTACCGTAACGTGTGTATTGTGTAATTTTGCGCTTACCTGCAGCACCTTCTTTTTTCATTTGGGCTAGTTTTGGGTGCACAACTGTTAACAACTGCATGATAATCGATGCAGATATATAGGGCATTATTCCTAAAGCAAATACAGACAATCGTGACAATGCACCACCTGAAAACATATTGAACATGTCCAAGATCGTACCTTTTTGCTGATCAAACATAACTGCAAGTGCAGCAGGATCGATACCAGGAACGGGTATGAATGTACCCATCCTATATACAAGCAAGGCACCAAGAACGAAAAGTAAACGAGCCTTTAACTCGCTGAACTTTCCAGCACTAGGTAATGCATTTTGTTTATTTTCAGCCACCAGGATTACTCTTCTACTTTACCGCCAGCTGCTTCGATTGCTTTTTGAGCACCAGCTGTAACTGAAAGGCCTTTAACGGTAACACCATTAGAAATCTCACCCGATGCAATAACTTTTGCACGCAATGTATTTTCTGGAACAACTCCAGCAGATTTCAGTGCTAACAAATCAACCACCTCACCTGAGATATTAGCAATAACATCTAGGCGAACTTCAGCAGTTGTTGCTGCTTTACGTGATCTAAAACCAACTTTAGGCAAACGTCTTTGTAGAGGCTGTTGACCACCCTCAAAACCACGTTTAGAAAAACCACCAGAACGTGATTTTTGGCCTTTATGACCACGACCACATGTTTTACCTAATCCTGAACCAACACCTCGGCCAACACGCTTAGCTGTTTTTTTAGAACCTGGAGCAGGTGCAATAGTATTCAAATGCATCTTATACTTCCTCAACCTTCAGTAAATATGACACATGATTAATCATGCCTCTATTTTCAGGTGTATCAATAACAATCGCACTGCTGCCTGTTTTTCGCAAACCAAGACCAGCAACACACGCTTTATGTTTGGCTAAGCGACCAATGGTGCTTTTAACCAACGTTACTTTAATTTTTGATTGAGATGCCATTGTTTTTATTCCATGATCTCAGCAACTGTCTTACCGCGTTTCGCTGCAATTGCTTCAGGGTTATTCATTTCGGACAAACCTTTAACTGTTGCACGAACCACATTAAGAGGATTCGTAGAACCAATAGATTTAGCCAATACATTGTGTACACCAACAGCATCAAATACAGCACGCATTGCACCACCGGCAATAACACCCGTACCTTCAGAGGCTGGTTGCATATAAACTTTTGCCGCACCATGACGTGAAGTCACAGCGTGCTGAAGAGTATGCCCATCAAGAGTCACCGTATGCATATTCTTTCTTGCTTCATCCATAGCTTTCTGGATAGCAACAGGAACTTCGCGAGCTTTACCTTGACCGAAACCTACTCGGCCTTCGCCATCACCCACAACAGTCAGAGCTGAAAAACCAAATACTCGTCCACCTTTTACTACTTTAGCAACGCGGCGGATACCGACTAACTTTTCAACCATCCCATCTGCTGGGCCTTGTTGTTGACGTTGATCTTTTTGAGCCATCTGAAAATACCTTTAAAATTAAAACTGCAAGCCGTTCTCACGAGCAGCTTCAGCTAACGCTTTCACTCTACCGTGATATTTAAATCCTGAACGATCAAATGCTACATCTGTTATGCCTTCGCCAGCGGCACGTAATGCAATAGCCTTACCAACCGCTGCTGCTGCATCTGCATTACCACTGCCTTTCAAGTCTTTTTTAACATCAGCATCTAAAGTTGAAGCTGACGCAATAACTTTTGAGCTGTCATGTGTAATTACTTGAGCATAAATGTGACGTGGAGTTCTATGAACTGTCAAACGGAATGCTTCAAGCTCTCTAAGTTTAGCTCTCGATCTTGCAGCCCTACGCAAACGTGAATTTTTTTTATCCATTGTTTAACCTAATTATTTTTTCTTAGCGTCTTTACGAACAACATGTTCATCAGCGTAACGAACACCTTTACCTTTATATGGCTCAGGTGGACGGTATGCACGAATATCTGCTGCAACTTGACCTACTACTTGTTTATCCGCACCAGAGATAACAATTTCTGTTTGACTTGGTGTTTCAACTTTAATTCCTTCAGGAACGGCATAGGCTACTGGATGTGAAAAACCAAGCGTAAGATCAAGCTTACTACCTTGGGCCTTCGCACGATAACCAACACCAATCAGTGTAAGCTTTTTCTCAAAACCTTGAGTTACACCAATAACCATATTGTTCAGCAATGCACGCGTTGTTCCAGCCAAAGCAACTGTTTTCTTGGCAGAATTACGTGCTGACGCTTTTAAAACTGTACCTTCTTGTGTCACTTCGACATCAGAATGAACAGCGCGTGTTAAAGTGCCTTTTGTACCTTTTACAGAAACTTCACTACCATTAAGTGAGATTTCTACGCCTGATGGTATCTCTACTGGCGCGTTAGCAATACGTGACATTATTCAATCTCCAAATACTAAGGCTTAACTTACAGAACACAGGACTTCACCGCCCTGACCAAGTGTTCTTGCTTTACGATCAGTCATAACACCTTGTGATGTTGAAACAATCGCCACACCTAAACCAGCAATAATTTTTGGTATATCATTAGCTGCTTTATAAACACGTAAACCTGGGCGGCTAACACGGTCTATTTGTGAAATTACTGGCTTTCCTTCAAAGTACTTCAATGCAATTGAAAGTACAGGCTTGCCATCAACATCTGTTATTTCATGTGCAGAAATGTAACCTTCTTCTTTAAGCACATTAGCAATGCTGACTTTTACCTTCGAAGAAGGCATAGCAACATCAGCTTTATTTGCTTGCTGTGCATTACGAATGCGTGTCAGCATATCTGCAATAGGGTCTGTCATACTCATTTTATTCTAGCTCCACAATATCAATTGGTAATTACCAGCTAGCCATAACTAGGCCAGGTATATCACCTTTCATTGCATGTTCGCGCAGCTTATTTCTAGACAGACCGAACTTGCGATAGTAACCATGTGGACGACCAGTTATGTTGCAGCGATTTCTCATGCGAACAGCACTTGAGTTTCTTGGCAAGGCATGAAACTTTCTAGCAGCTTCTTGACGTTCGTCGAATGAAAGCGACATATCAACTATCTGCTTTTTTAATTCCGCACGTTTTACTGCGTATTTTCTTACCATTTTTTCGCGTTTAATTTCGCGATTAATCATACTGCGTTTAGCCATAACTAATTCCATCCAACCTAATAATTATTTTCTAAAAGGAAATTTAAATGCTGCCAACAATGCGTGGGACTCTTCCGCAGTCTTTGCAGTTGTTGTAATGGTGATATCCATTCCTCTTAGCTTATCGATTTTATCGTAATCAATTTCTGGGAAGATGATTTGTTCTTTCACACCCATACTATAGTTACCTTGTCTATCGAATGACTTGGGATTCAACCCCCGGAAATCACGAGTACGAGGTATAGAGATAGTAATCAAACGGTCAAGAAAGTCATACATACGTTCTGAACGTAGTGTTACTTTACAACCTACCGGCCAACCTTCACGCAGTTTGAAACCTGCGATTGATTTTTTAGCCTTGGTGATAACTGCTTTCTGACCGGCAATTTTTTCCATATCAGAAACTGCATGCTCTAATACCTTTTTATCAGTCAGTGCTTCACCCACACCCATATTGAGAGTGATCTTAGTAACTCTAGGCACTTCCATAACTGACTTATAGTCAAACTGTTCTGTTAACTGTTTGACCACAGTATCACGATAAAAATCTTTTAATCTGCTCACTGTACTTACCTAATTTTATGCGCCAACAACTTCGCCGTTTGATTTGAAAACACGAACCTTACGGCCATCATCTAAAATTTTAAACCCTACTTTGTCACCCTTGCCAGTGGCAGGGTTTAACAATGCCAAATTTGAACCCTGAATTGGCATCTCTTTCTCAAGAATACCGCCAGTAGCTCCTATAGCAGGATTTGGTTTTGTATGTTTTTTTACAATATTGATACCTTGAACCAGGAACTTACCATCTTCCCCACGTTTAAGGATCTCACCTTGCTTACCACGATCTTTGCCTGTAATTACGACAACTTGATCGCCTTTTTTTAATTTATCCATCTCAGCGACTCCTAACTTATAGCACTTCAGGCGCTAATGAAATAATCTTCATAAACTTCTCGCCTCGAAGCTCACGTGTTACAGGGCCAAAGATACGGGTACCAATTGGTTGATGTGCAGCATTCAATAAAACAGCAGCGTTGCTGTCAAAGCGAATAACTGAACCATCAGGACGACGTACACCTTTACGTGTTCTTACGATCACGGCATTGTGTACTTCACCTTTTTTCACCTTACCGCGTGGTGCAGCTTCTTTAATAG
>QNEY01000062.1 GCA_003645385.1 Gammaproteobacteria bacterium
CCAATATCGAGTATCTTTCTTCCTGCTAGAGATTGAATATGAGGCAACACGCGATCCCATTTCCAGTCAGATCGCCATTCGGTATCGATATCAATTCCAAATAGGCTATATGGACCTTTTCGCCATGGATGGAATGTCTTAAGTTGCTCAATAAACTGATCTTTATCAAAGTCAGCTAAATCGTCTACACAGCCAATTTCAACTTTATTTGTAAGTTCAATTTGTGAGGGTAATAGTTTTGGTAGAGCATCTAGTGCAGCTTGCCATTTTTCCATATTGCCATGGCCATTTAAAGCCAGTTTTTCAGGAATAATTTGCTGCAACTGTTGTGACCATCCAGATAAACCCATTGCCTCCAGTTGCTTATACAAACCTTGATATAGACTCACTTAACAGCAACCAATGAAACAAAATTAAAACACTGAAACCAGACATCACTAAAAGCAAACCCAGCATCTTTCAATCGTTGCTGGTGTGTAGCTATCATTTCTGGAATCAACACATTTTCTAAAGCAGAACGCTTCTGACTGATTTCCATATCACTGTAGCCATTAGCACGCTTGAAGTCATGGTGAGAATCAACATGAAAGTCTTGCCGAGCTTCTTCATCAAATGCAACTTTCTCTGACAATATCAAGACACAGCCATGGTTTAAGCCTTCATAGATACGCTTAATCAATGTTAAACGCTGTTCAAGTGGAATAAATTGCAATGTAAAATTCATAACTACGACTGAAGCATTTTCAATTGCTACATCTTGGATATCAGCACAAACCAGTTTCACAGGGATTGTTGAAGATTGATCAGATTTTAATAGTTGTTGACCTCGTTCAATCATTGCAGGCGAATTATCTATCGCAATAATGTCACAACCTGGTTGATTGATTCGTTGGCGCATTGATAAGGTCACAGCTCCCAAAGAACAGCCTAAATCATAACAATGAGTATTCGCTTGTGCATATTTAGCAGCTAAAACTCCAATTGTTGAAATTAAGGTGCCATAACCGGGTACTGAACGTTGAATCATGTCAGGAAAGACATCAACTACTCTCTCGTCAAAACGAAAATCAAGTATCTCATTTAACGGTGATGCGTAAATATCATCTGATTTACGCATTTTTTTGTTGGCCCTTTTTCTTAGCGACATTGTTTCTCAAATAAACTGGAAGCGCCTTTTCTGCAGATATCATTCGTCCACATTCCGCTTCAAACTGAGCCAGTTTTATTATATCCCTTGCTCGAGGATAGCAATCGATAACGACTTGTGTCAGGTTGTCAGAGAACTGTTCACGTAATAATGTTTCATATTCGCCCCACCCTGTACCTGCCCCTATCCAGGGTTGATCATTTTCAGGTTTGAATTGTTCAGGAGGGCAAACTCTTTCCTCGTTGACTATGTTTACAAACCCATCTTCACGATGATAACTGGCACAGTATATTTCTCCCATCCGTGCATCCATTGCCACTGCAATATGACTGCTATCAAATCTATCACTTGCACCCTGAGCTACTGCCGCTAAAGAAGAAACAGGAATCACCGGTATATCACGAGCAAATGCAACACCTTGAGTTACTCCGACACAGACTCGAACACCCGTAAAAGAGCCTGGTCCACGACCAAATGCGATAGCATCAATAGCTGAAATACTTGTACCTGCCTCCTTGAAAAGTTGATCCATCATCCCCAATATAAGTTCGGAATGACCACGTTGGGTATTTTCCACTCGTTCAATTATCTCCCCTTTATACAACAGAGCGGCAGAACAAAATTCAGTACAGGTATCTAAAGCGAGAATATTCATTTGGTAATAAAAGTGTCAATTAGCTTTCAAAAACGCTAATTATAATGCAAACCATCAACTAAGAAGGAGAAAATCAATGGGATACATCATTGACGTTATTTACGCCATCCGTGAAATCATTAAGTTGTCCTTTATGGTTATCACATCACCGATGGGTATTATTGCTAGTCTGTTATTATTGGATAACAATAGTTTATAGGAGTTCACTGATGGCAGCTGAACATATTCAAGCGCTTAATCTGGTAGCACACGGTGATTGGGATGGTGCTCATAATCTAATCCAGGATTGCCACGATGAACTGGCTTGTTTGATACATGGCTATTTGCATCGAGAAGAAGGTGATCTGGGAAATGCCAGCTATTGGTACAGTCGTGTTGGACAAGATGTTCCTGAAAACACCTTGGAAGAAGAGTTTGATCGATTACATCAACTAGCAGATAACGACAATCAGACTAATTGGTAATTAACGACGTTTTTTCCGTACTGGCCTAGATGCTTTCCTGTCATGTTGTGTACGGAAAGTCTTACCTTTTTGTGATAACTTATTGCCCGTAGACCGGTTAAATTTACCACTAACCCGCCTACCTTCACCCTTCTCGCCCGTTCCTGCAGGTTGCCATGTAGGAACCAAGTGCTTCTTACCATTTCCGATTAAATCAGCCCGTCCCATTTTTTGTAATGCATCACGTAACATTGGCCAGTTTTCAGGATCGTGATAACGTAAAAATGCCTTATGCAAACGTCTGACTTTAATACCTTTAGGAACAGGAATATCTCCACCCTTTCGTCTCACTTTATGTAAGGTGCTTTTGCCAGAATGGTACATGGCAGTAGCGGCAGACATAGGTGATGGTAAATAAGCCTGAACTTGATCAGCACGAAAACCATTGCGTTTTAACCAAATTGCCAAGTTCAACATATCTTTATCCGTAGTACCCGGATGGGCGGCGATAAAATATGGAATTAAATACTGCTCTTTACCAGCCGCTTTGGAGTACTTATCAAACATAGCTTTGAATTTGTCATAAGTACCTATCCCTGGTTTCATCATCTGATCAAGCGGCCCATCTTCTGTATGTTCAGGAGCAATTTTCAAATAGCCACCGACATGATGAGTTACCAGTTCTTTAACGTATTCCGGTGACAATACTGCTAAGTCATAACGTAAACCAGAGGCAATCAAGATCTTCTTGACACCCGGTAATGCCCGTGCACGACGATAAAGATTGACTAATGGAGTGTGGTCAGTACCAAGATTCTTACAAATACTAGGGAAAACACACGATAAACGTCGGCAACTTGCTTCAATTTCTTTGCTCTTGCATGCAAGTCGATACATATTTGCAGTAGGTCCACCCAAATCCGATATCACACCCGTAAAGCCCGGCGTAGTATCACGAATGGCTTCAACTTCCTTAATGATTGAGTCTTCCGAACGACTTTGAATAATTCGACCTTCATGCTCAGTGATTGAGCAGAAAGTACAGCCTCCAAAACAGCCACGCATAATATTGACCGAGAACCGGATCATTTCATAGGCAGGAATAGCATTGTCACCATATTGCTTATGGGCAACACGACTGTATGGTAAATCAAATACACCATCCATTTCTGCTGTTGTTAATGGAATTGGTGGTGGATTCAACCACACATCACGTTCACCATGCTGCTGTACTAATGCCAAGGCATTACCTGGATTCGTTTCCAAATGTAAAATTCGTGAAGTATGAGCATAAAGTACCGAATCACTACGTACGTCTTGATAGGCTGGTAATCGGATTACACTTTTTGATGAATCCTTCGGCATCACTTTATGAAAGCGAATAATATTTGTCTTCGTGTCGCTCGTTTTTTTATCTTGCTCAGTTTCAGCTTTTTGTGTCTCACAACTAGCTTCAGTTTGCACCGCATAAGGATCAATGGGGGGATTAACTTTACCCGGTATATCAACACTGGTTGAATCTTTCTCCCACCAACCTTCACGTTGACCATGTTTGGTAATAAATGCTGTACCACGGATATCTGTTAACTCTGCAACTGGCTCACCTTGAGCTAAACGATGAGCAATTTCTACAACCTGACGTTCACCATTACCATAAACCAGCAAGTCAGCTTTAGCATCCATAATCACACTACGACGTACTTTTTCAGACCAATAATCAAAATGTGCGATACGACGTAGACTGGCCTCAATACCACCGATGACGATTGGAACACCTTTATATGCTTCTCGACAACGTTGACTATATGGCACAACACAACGGTCAGGTCTTTTCCCCCCTTCACCACCGGCAGTATAGGCATCATTGCTTCGAATTCGACGATCCGAGGTATAGCGATTTACCATTGAATCCATATTGCCACCGGTAACCCCAAAAAATATATTAGGTTTACCTAGTTGCTTGAAGTCATCAGCACTCATCCAATCTGGTTGGGAAATGATACCGACTCGGAAACCTTGAGCTTCCAACAATCTGCCAATTAAAGCCATACCAAAACTGGGATGGTCAACATAGGCATCACCAGTCACTAGGATAATGTCACATGAATCCCAGCCGAGATCATCCATTTCCTCTCTAGTCATCGGCAACTGCGGCGCTATACCAAAGCGGTGTGCCCAGAACTTACGATGGGAAAAAATATCAGCTTCGGTTTGCATAAAACCTCGGGGAATACTTGCAGTTAATTAACAAGTTATTGTATCAAACCAATGAATATCCGACAAAAATAATCAAGAATTACTGCTAATTATGTAATACGTTGTGAGTGTAACTAACCTCGTCGTTCTTAATCGATGATACTTATCGGAGTACCAACATCAATATAATGATTCAATTCTTCGATCTCATGATTCCGCATTGCAATGCAACCTTGCGTCCAATCAGAAATTTGATGAATTTCCACCTTATCTTGTGTTTCATTGCCTATACCATGAATACCAATCGCTCCCCCTAAAGATGTATTTTGAGGGGGTAAATTCCCAAAAGTGTGAGCATCCAGAATTGCCTGATATTGCTTCCTGGAAATAGAATGGTTTTTATATGCTCGTTTGGCATCTTCCATATTGGGGTAGTTAAGTTGCATGAACATGTGGAAACGATTGCTATCACGTATTTTACTAATACGATATTTACCTTTTGGTGTGGTGTGGTCACCCGATCTGAGTTTTGCCTTTTTGCCACCGCTACCAAATGCAACTTTAAAGGTGCGTACGTTAACACCATCCTTTTTAACTGCTAACTGATGCTTAGACCTCGAAATTACCAGCTCAACATTGTCGCCAGCATTAGCAGGGACAAATGCTGTACTCAAAGCAGCAAAAACAACAACTAGATGTATTAGAATTCGATTCATTTTAAACTTTCTGCAACTAATTCTCTAAGCTTAATGGAGCCTAACAGGCTATTATCTTCTGCCAACACGATAAGTGTATCAATATCTCGTTCTAATTGCCGGTGAATAACTTCACACAATGATTCTTCAATGCGTGCGTATGCAAAATGAGGATCCATCACCTCCTCAGCCGTAGGATCAATAATACGTGAAAATAGCTGTCTATGCGTATGTATCGGCCGGTGTTCTGACAACAAATAATTGGTCATTTTACCAAAACCCAGGTGTCCTATTACTTCTTTATTATCGTTCAAAATATAGGCATCTCGACTATTATTATCTAATAGTAGTTGTGCAACTTCAGCCATCGAGGCATTGGCAGCAACAATTACAGCAGTTTCTGGATGACTTGCCAACCAATCAGATACTGTAATATCAGAAAAATCCACTTTGGTCATAGTCTTGCCTCACCAGCTTTAACAATCGCATACCGCGTTGCAAATGGACCAAGAGTTTCATAAATCAATGTACTAGCTAATATAACATTGAGCACTAACAGTGCAATATCTTGCAATTCTGGCCGGTGTAGTAATGATAACGCCAAACCAATAGCGATGCCGGCCTGAGGAACAACCCCAAAGCCTAAATATCTTGCAACAGTTTCAGGTGCTTGACTAAGTTTGGCCGCGATACGAATACCAACCATTTTACCAATCACTCGGGCAAACACGTATATGATCACGAGATCTACGCCTTGCAGAAATACTGATAATTTGAAATGTGCCCCTGCCAAGGTAAAGAAAATAATAAAGACCAATTCTTCCAAGTACTCTACTGGTGCAAAAAGATGTTCACCACCTGATTGATATACCGAACGGGCACTAAAGCCAATTGTTATCGCTGTTAGCAACGGTGAAATATGCCACCATTCTGCAAGGCCTTGACTTAAAAATAAGGCACTTAATACCATCGGCAATAAAAAGCTCTGGTTTCGAACTTTTTTTCCAAAGAAAGCCAGAAGGAAACCAATGACAACTCCCAAGCCTACACCACCAAAAATTTCGACGCCCGAGGTAATAACAGCATCGCCAAGGTCTAGCCCAGTAATCAATACCATCATCAACGAAAACAAAATCAGGCCCAGAATGTCATCAAGTGCTACCACCCCTAACAACGATGTTGTTAATGGTCCTTTTGAACGATATTGATGTATTACAGCCACTGTTGCTGCCGGTGCGGTTGTTGCTGCCAATACACCCAATACTAATGCCAACACCCAATTTTGTTGGTAGAAATACACCATAAATACAACGGCTATTACTGCCCCTAAAGATTCACCTATAGTACAAAAGGTGATCGTTTTACCTAAACGACGTAACTGCTCAATAGTTATTGAACCTCCAATTGTGTAAGCGATTATTGCTAGTGCTATCTGAGTGAGTGCCTGTGACCATTCGGTCATATCCAATCCCAGTACACCGCCAAGCAAATCTTCTGACCACAGCATGCCAGCAACGGCATAGGCAGCTATACGTGGAATATTGAATCGGGATGCTAGTAAACTCATCAGTAAAGCACTGACTAATAATAAACCCAGCATGAGTAGTGGTGAATGTTGCATTACGACAACAACCTTCTGATTAGAGAACGATTCTGACGTGTTAGCTCATTTAATGCTTTTGGCAAATTAATATTGAACTTTGCTTCTTGCTGTTCAACAGATGATTTCAATTTTTTTAAATGGGCCTTAGTGATAGTTTGCATCATTGCCAATCCAATGATGTTGCCCTTATCCTTGACGGGTAAAATCATCGTACGGCCATTAAAACTTTGATTAATACGAGTCATAGTTTGATTGAACAATGGTCGATCACTACCCCATAAATTAATACTCAATACCCCTTGTGATGTTAATAATCCTACACAAGCATCAAAAAAAGCCTGAACACCTACACTGGCAGCCATCCCAATATGATCGTAGGCATCTACTAATATCAAATCATATTCATCATCTGCTTGATAGTAACGCTCCTGAATAAATAAATAGCCATCACCCACATGTATGTTCAATCTGGGATCATTTTCAGGCACATCAAAATAGCCCTGTGCAACTTTAACTACATCCTGACGATACTCAATCACATCAATCTGACACTCAGGAAAGTGATGCAATAAAAACTTAACTATGGAACCACCACCTAGTCCTATTATCAAGACTTTTTCTGGACTAGTATTTAGCAATAAGCAAGCCATCATCGCTTCGGTATAAGTCAACTCCAAAGTATGTGGAGTACGCAATGACATACTACTTTGGCGTGGAAAAGTACCAAAATGCATCGACCTAGTATCTCCCAGATCAACGACTTCAATCACACCGTCATCAGACTGTGATTGATGTACCACTAAACCATCATAGTAAAGCCGCATTATCTATTCTTGTTCGAGAAAGGATGTTTTCAGCCATCCACGGATAGTTGATGTCAGCATCAGTTGTAATCCATCAAAATCATGATTGGCACCGTCAATTTTACGTTCTGAATAATTGGTATTGGCCTCACGTTTCATTTCTATTTTTCTATCTTTAACCGCCTTGGATACATTGCTAAGCTCCTGACCACCATAAATATCCAAGATTGGTTGGCCCATAGATAACAATTGTTCCTTAGTTGCTAATGCAGGTGTACCCACCATAACTAGTCCAAAAATAGGAATAGCAATAGTATTCATAATATCTACTGCTACCACGCCCCCCTGACCATGACCAATGAATACGATCTGTTTTATATCTTTTGTTTGCAAAAAGGCCACAGCTGCCTCAATTCGCTGCTGATTAGAGATAGGTGGCAATGATTTTGAAGCCACTTGTTCCGAATCAGTAGACTTGTCTTCTGTCTGAGTTTTTTGTGCAGACAGACCTTTGGAATCTTTATCTTGAGTTGTTTCCAGTGAAGTAGACAATAAAATATCAGGCTCAAATGGAAAATTTAATGACACTGTTAAAGTAGACCAACCAGAGTCAGGTAGATGGTGACGTAATGTTGTCACCACACCAGAGCTATCAATCTGCTCATTCTGGTCATGAAGCAATACAACAGCACCGTGTCGTTTGCCAAAAGTTTCTTCAATATAAGTTGCATCAATCTCTTGGCCAGCAACAGTCAGCGCTTGAAAACCATATATGGGGCTAATTTGCCGCAACATACTCTCTTCAGGAGTACTGACATCAGATTTAGTCTGTAAAGTTTCAGTTTCAGAAGATGCTGAATCGTCCTCATTTGCAGCTATGACAGAAAATGGTAGAAAAGTAGTAAATATCATAGTTAGCCAAACTATTTGAAGTCGTCCCACTGACAGGTCCCTCAGTTATGCTTTCATTAATTAATGTTACGTATAATCAGACCAAAAGCTGAAAAAAGCTACCACATGCGGTAAAGTATCTTGTTTTAACCCAAAGAATCAACAACATCCTTAAGAGTAAATACTATGGATGAATTTAAAATTGCTCCATCGATCCTTACTGCAGACTTTGCCCGTTTAGGTGAAGAAGTTGATAATGC
>QNEY01000063.1 GCA_003645385.1 Gammaproteobacteria bacterium
CAAGATCTTGATAACGAATTTTCAAGCCAGGCCAGACTTCCAAAGTCTTTAAGGTCCGATACTGATTACGCGAGATCCAATCTCCACCTTCTTCAACCGAAATAACTGATAATGCAGTAAGCCATAAATAAAGATCGAGATTGAGTTGCTTAGAGGGAAACAAGGCAATACTTTCGGGTAGTCTCAATGTTTCCTCATCGCGCCATGCATATTGTGTTTTATCTCCCATTCCTGCAATCCGCTGTAGTATCGAACGTTTAGCATGAACTTCTGAATCAGTAGCATTTTCAACACGTAAACCACCTTCTCCGCCCAGTGCCCGAAAAAAGATGCCAGCTGTATGACGGACTTCATCTAAATAGACAATAGCTTCGGGGTATTGTTTGTTAGCATGTTTGCTTATAAAGCGATGCCATGTTGAACCAACTAATTCTTCTAGCATCTGGACATGTCCATCAGTTATTTGCCAACAAATGGTGACCAGTCAGGTGGTAACCAAAACATCATGAAAAAACAGAAAATAACCAATGCGATGAACCAGTAAATAAATGTCCGCTGTCGTTGTGTGCCATGATTAGGTGGTAAAGGAATGCCACAATGTGAACAAACTGTATCATCAGCGTCTACACCTTCACCACAGTGTTTACAGCTTAGCTTTCTCATTTAGAGAATTGTCCAATTAATGGATAACTATAATCCAAGCCCTTTATTGCTCGAGTAAACCCAATGATACCTACAACCAAGAACATCGGTACAAGCAACATAAAGTAGACTTCTAAAGAAAATAATGCGGTTAAAGACGCATAACCATCTGTCATCATAATAAAGATATTAATAGCAACAAAAATTGCCGTACTAATGCTACTTGCAATCAAACTTTGGCTTAAATGCTTTTGGGCAAAAGCTGATGTCTGTTGATATCGCAGAAAATAAAGTGCCCACAATGCCAAGTAGAAAAGTCCTACAAATAGTAGATTAGCTATAAAAAAAGCTTCAGCAAAAGCTGCAGTATTATCATTCGTGAATTCGTTGGCGCTCATAGTTTAAACTGCCACCATTTTCGCTTTTACAACTTCCATTAATGCTTCTACTGTTTCTTCTTCATCACTCAGTGGTTCTATAATTGCCGCCCGACAGGCTTCTATCGGATCAAAACCAGACTTGATTAATGTTGCTGCATAAACCAGTAAGCGAGTGGATGCAGATTCTTCCAGATCATGATCTTTTAATACACGTAAAGCATGTGCCAATTCGATCAGCTGAGTAGATGTCTTGTGATCAATATCTGTCTCTTGTTGAATAATTTTTGTTTCTGTTTCAATATCAGGATAATCAAAGCGCATTGAAATGAAACGTTGTCGAGTTGAAGGTTTCATACCTTTAAGTAGGTTTTGATAACCAGGGTTATAGGATACAACAAGCATAAATTCAGGCGATGCTTTCAGTACTTCACCAGTACGTTCAATTGGCAATATACGACGATCATCTGATAAAGGATGCAGTACAACCGTTGTATCTTTACGTGCTTCAACTACTTCATCCAAATAACAGATTGCACCTTCACGAACAGCTTTAGTCAACGGCCCATCATGCCAATAAGTCTCACCATCACCGATCAGATGCCTACCGACCAAATCGGCTGCAGTTAAGTCATCATGACAAGCAATGGTATACAAAGGCCGACCCAATTTTGCCGCCATATGTTGAATAAACCGTGTCTTACCACAACCTGTTGGTCCTTTTATCAATAAAGGCAACTGATTATTGTAGGCATGTTCAAACAGCTCAATTTCATTGTGTTGATCTTGGTAATACGGCAGTTCAGTTGTTTGTTCGCTCATTATAAATCCTATTCCTGTGGAGTCGACTGAGAATCGAAGCCATTCATTACAGCAAACCTTGCCGTTATCATATCCATTGAATCAACATGGCTGTTAAACCAAGCTGGCCAAAGGTTGAATACATACTCTGCAATGGAATCAATATCATTGCCATTTTGCCATGCTTTTACAACCCTTGCCATCTGTTCTAATGCTGTTTCATGCTCACCTGAATGAACAAGGTAAACCGGAAAATTCGTTTCCCTCATTAATACATTCTCACGTTCAAAATGAGCTTCAGTATGCTGTAGCCATTTCTCTAATGATTGAGTGATTGCATTTGTTTCACTTTTTGTGGGCATAGCACTCTCTTGATACGCGACAACAAGTTTACCCAGTTTCTTAACCATCTCAATTTCTTCAACATGAGTATTATTCATAAAATCAATATCTACTCTCGGGATAGTATCAGCATTGAGAATAATTCTAGTAGATGTAGTCATTTGTTACCTTTTCAAATACTAATAAAATATGTTATCGCAATAGCCAAACAGACTGTCCCTAACCAGCCATACATAATAACGCGCCATAATAGTGATACGCCCTTTAATTCCATAAAGTCACGGATAATAAAAACACCCTTAATTGCAGCCGTCGATAATAAAATGAGCACAGCAACTACACCACTAAAACCTATGTCACCCAAGGCATAAGTGGATAAGGTTAATAGCATCATGACCAACCAGATCGTATGTATGTTGTAATATGCTTTCATCGGATTATGTACACTAATGGGAATAAAATGATCCAAACTAAATCAACCATATGCCAATAGGATGCCCCTGTTTCCACGCCAGTATGATTTTCAGAGTTATACGAACCACGTTGAGCTTTTATTGCTACGGCAAACAAGATCAACATACCTAATATCACATGCAGAAAATGAAACAAGGTAAGTGAAAGGTAGAACATATAAAAGGTATTGGTACCTAGACTAATGCCTGCTGAAAACTTATCAGAATATTCTATGGATTTTAAAATCAAAAATCCGGCTCCGCCTCCCAAAGCAGCATAAAGCCAGTAGATACAACTTTGAACATTGTTAAGCCTAATCGCATGAACAGCTCGTACAACGAAATAACTAGAAGTAATTAATAATAGTGTATTAGCTGCACCCAATTCACGATTGAGCGTGAGTTGATATTGATTAAACATCTCGATATTTTGTATACGCATGACAGCATAGGCAATAAAGAAAATACCAAAAACCAGTAATTCCATAAAAATAAAAAACCAGATCGCCAAGTCACCAGGCAATAATTTTGGTTCTGTTTCAGTAATAGCTGTGGACACAATAATCTTGTTTCAGTAAGGGTAATGAGGAATTTTGATACTTTTAAAGACTAAACGCCTTGATCCGTATCAAGTCATTTCGATAAGAATGATTTTGTTAGTTTTTCCCTGTCCAGGATCTCACCATTGTCCATGTTGCAAACAGGATAAATAGGGCATGAACAAACACAAAGTAGGAAATAACATATACCCATGTCCATACTGATTCAAAAACCACCCAATAGAATCATTAAGGTGGTTACAAGTAATAATGCGGCAGCTGCAACCAAGTTAGTTTTAATTCCTAACATTGCATAATAACGATCAAGTGTATCTGATTCAGTTTTCTTATATATAAGCAGTAACATGAGAAAACCAATAATAGGTAAAGCCGTTAGGTTCAATAATGAAAACAGACTTGAACTTGCTGCACGCTTTAACTGTAATTCTTCTGTAGTCATTTTCATCCCCCTCAAAAAAATATACCGCCTATAAAGGCGGTATATTTATAACACTATTGATGATTAGTATTTCTACTCAACATCTTCCACTTCTTTTCCTTTAACAAAGAAACTATAAATATACATAAATAGCCCTATAAGGAATGTAATCCCAGCTACTTCACGTAACCAGTAAAATGTTGCCAATTCATCTTGAACAACCATAAATGGTAATGGATCTGCTGAATAACGTTGTAAATAGACTTGCATAATGCCAGCCCCGGTTAATAACAATGTTATAGCAACCATTGATAAAGTCATTGTCCAGAATGATCTGATTTCAAGTTTCTGTGCAGTTTCATTCGCAGCTTTTTGACCACGCATTAACGGCATAGAATAAGAAATCATTGTTAACACAACCATTACATACGCACCGTAAAATGCCATATGACCATGTGCAGCAGTAATCTGTGTTCCATGAGTATAGAAGTTAACAGGTGCTAATGTGTGTAGGAAACCCCATACACCGGCACCTAAGAAAGCCATTACTGCAGTACCCAATGCCCATAAAACAGCTGCTTTATTAGGATGGTCACGACGACGTTTATTAACAACATTAAATGCAAATAAAGTCATCATAAAGAATGGAATTGGCTCTAATGCTGAGAAGATAGACCCTAACCATTGCCAATAACCAGGTGTACCAATCCAGAAAAAGTGATGACCCGTTCCTACAAGACCTGAAATTAAGGCCATCGCAATAATGATATAGAGCCATTTTTCAATAACTTCACGATCAACACCCGTTCTTTAATTAATACATAGGCCAATAAAGAAGCCATGATTAATTCCCAGACACCTTCTACCCATAGATGAACAACAAACCACCAGAAGTATTTATCCAAAACGATGTTGTCAGGGTTGTAGAAAGAGAACAAGAAGAATACTGCTAGCCCAACCAAACCAGTTAACAGTACTAAGTTAATAACTGTCTTACGACCAGTAAGTACGGTCATTCCAATATTAAAGATAAAGGCCAATGCAACAATAACAATACCTATTTTGGTTATCGTGGGCTGCTCTAAGAACTCTCGTCCCATTGTTGGCAACAGGTCATTCATTGTGAGCTCAGCCAAGCGAGCGTAAGGTACTAATAGATAACCCAGAATAGTTAGTGCACCTGCTACCAAAAAGATCCAGAACATTACTTTCGCCAATATTGGTGAAAAAAGTTCTCGTTCAGCTTCTTCTGGAATCAATAATAGGCAGAGCCCATAAACCCAAATAATAGCCATACAATCAACAAATTAGTATGTACCATCCTAGCCACATTAAATGGAATTTCAGGGAATAAGAAATCCCCCATTACATATTGCAATCCCATGGTGACACCAAATAGGATCTGTCCTACAAAGAGTCCAATGGCAGCAATAAAATACATTTTTGCAATGCCTTGTGATTCATATTTCATAAATATCTACCCCTTAACCTTGAATATTTGGTGGCCAGTCTCTGGCTGTTTTAACGCCATCAACATATTTTAGGAACTGAGCAACTGCTTCCAATTCTTCATCCGTCAGATTGAATTGAGGCATACTACGACGATCTTCAATACCTTCAACAGGGCGATATTTGATGAATGCTTTTATCGCTTCAGTACTTTCACCAAAACGGGTATAGACATTACCAAGCTCTGGTGCAAAATAAGCACCCTCTCCGAGCAATGTGTGGCAGCCTATACAGTTATTGACCTCCCATACTCGCTTGCCTTCTGCGACTTGCTCAGTCAAGTTTTCTGAATTATCGGTTGCGGGTAATCGTTTAACTGTATCTACAGTTAAACCAATAAGTACCAGGAAGAAAAATACAGATCCTCCATAGTAGATATTGCGAGCCATACCCTTGGTAAAGGTTTCTCTCATTGCAAGTCTCCTAGGTTATAAATTAGCATTAGAGTATATAGATGACGATAGTAATAGGCATTGACCTATATCAAGTCTTGCCAATAAATGCCCGTGTTTTTTACTTAATTTAGACTGTAATACATGCAGGCTGGCGGATTATATATCAAGTGAAATTAGTTGTCGTAATTTTCCAATATCGACTAATTCTATTTGTTGACCATCTAAATTAATTAAGCCCTGTTTTGAGAGATCTTTTAATGTTCTAGATAAGGTTTCTGGTTTTATCGATAAACGTGAGGCAATAACATGTTTAGGTGCACCAAGGCTTACAACACGTTCATCGTTACCTTCTGAGATATGACTCAATAGGTAATCAACCACACGAAAGGTTGCGTTATGTAGTGTTAACCGATCAACCTCATTGACCATCCAGTGCAATCTTTGGCTTAAATTACCCAATAAATTCTTGCATAAACTACTAGATGTATGAAGTAAGCTCAGATAGGTTTCTGCATTGATAGCGACTACCACAGAGGGTGATACACTGACCGCAGATACAGGATATTTAGAACCACCCAAAAATAATACTGCCTCAGCAAACGTCTGACCTGGGCGAATAATCTCAATAACTTTTTCATCACCACTAGGTGCCAGTCGTTGTAATTTAATACCACCCGATATTAGCAAATAGATATCAGTCAGAGGTGAATTTTGTTCGAATAGAATGCTGTTCTCAGAAAGTTGTACTGCATGGGATGTCTGTACAATCTGTTCAAACTGCTCTGCCTCGAGTGGTTGCAAAAGAACACACTGTCGCATCGTAGTTACGATAAATTCGTTCAATTTAATCCATTGTGTTTTTGTGCTTCTCATTTGAACAATATCATAACAAAAGACTGTTTTTATCGTAAGTTAAGTTTATAAAAAAATTGAGTAACACTGTCAAACTACTGCTTAAATAATAAAAAGCCGTAATGAACTTAATCACTACGGCTTCTTGTTTTTTTAGCTTGTGCTTTGAATTAAGCTAAATTGTTTTTAGCTCTACGACGTAAGCCCATAAAACCTAATAAGGCTGGAGCAAATAGAAATGCTGCAGCTGGCAGTGGAACGGCACTCACTGATACCGCATCAAGGCTACCACCTAACGAGTCATCTGTTCCTATAGCAGTGAATTTCAATATGTCATTACCAATACCTGTAACAATATATTCAAACACTGTCCAATCATGATCGCTATTACCTATACCTGAGTTAGTAACTGAATCAATTTCTACGCCATTCCAAAATACGCTAATACCATTAGTACTCTCTGGCTGATTAATACGTGGCGAGTATGCAAATGATAGTAAGTAGGACTGATCCATTACAGTAGCCAAAGCCTGCTCAATAGAACTATTTGTATCAGTACCACCATGAGAATCAAGCTCAGCAAATTGGTCGCCTAGATAAGCACTTCCGACAACGTTGTTTCTTCTAATTTCTACACCTGCGCCAATTGTACTCCAGCCAAGATTAGGCTCACCAGTAGTATAAACATCCCAACCTTTCTGCGTCGTCACCACGGGCTCCTCAAAAGAACCATTAAGTACTAAATTTGCTGCATTCACTTGTGTGGATAAAGCGAATAACGCTGTAGCCAAAAATAATTTATATTTCATATTATGTCCTTAAAGTTGATGTAGTCCAGCCACCTTACAATGTAAGACCTGTAACTTTCCGTCCTTAGTTCACACCAAGTTTGGCAATCAAATTTGTTCTTAAAAGTAGATTAGCACGCGCATTAAACCATATCTATTGTACTTTGGTACACCCTACTTAATAGGGGTGTATGGTGTGAAAGGTAGTCAAGAGATGATGGGGAATAATGCAACCAAAAGAAAAGCCCGAACACAAATCCTTATGTTCAGGCTTCCGATACTACCAACTGGGTATCTAAATTGTGGAGTATATGGAGTACGACACACAATTAGAGAGTAGTGGTTAAAATCGTAGCATGGAGGAAATGTTCATTATGTGCAGCTGTTCACGAAAATGTTTTTGCGCAACCTTCTGAAACAGAAAAAACTTCAAAAAGTAGCATTTAACAAAAAATGACGTTTCATGTTTTTTTTAAGCTATTGATTTAATTGGTCGGAACAGCAAGATTCGAACTTGCGACCCCTTGTCCCCCAGACAAGTGCGCTACCAGACTGCGCCATGCCCCGACGTGTTAATAGCATCACGAACGTGATGCTTGAATGCAGTGATTTACGCTAATAAAGCGCGAATATCTTCAAGTTCAGTAAGCATCTCTTGAATCATTTTCTTCTTATTAGTATCTGTTGTTCCAGTAGTTGATTCGGTTTCAAGGCGTTGACGTGCTCCACCAATCGTAAATCCCTGTTCGTACAATAAACCACGAATTTCACGAATCAATACTACATCATGACGTTGATAATAACGTCTATTGCCACGACGTTTTACAGGTTTGAGTTGAGTGAATTCTTGCTCCCAGTAGCGTAAAACATGAGGTTTAACACCACATAGTTCACTTACCTCACCAATTGTGAAGTAACGCTTTCCTGGAATTACTGGTAATTCGTTATTATTACTCGCTTCTAGCATAACTATCCACCCTTGCTTTTAATTTTTGTCCTGGTCGAAAAGTCACTACCCTACGTGCAGTAATAGGAATCTCTTCACCGGTTTTTGGGTTTCTACCTGGCCGCTCACTTTTATCTCTTAATTCAAAATTGCCAAAACCTGACAATTTTACGTGTTCTCCTGCTTCTAGAGCAGAGCGAACTTCTTCAAAAAACATTTCAACAAGCTCTTTGGCTTCACGTTTATTAAATCCCAACTCATCATAGAGCTGTTCTGTCATATCGGCTTTTGTCAGTGCCATGTGTACCCCTACAAAATCTCTTTTTTCTATACCAGGTTACGATCTAATGACCGCACCGATTTGTTCTTGCAATATCTGAGCCATTGACTGCATCAGAGATTCAACCTCTTCATCAGTCAATGTCCGTTCTTTATGTTGAAGGTGAAATGCTACCGCTATGCTCTTCTTGCCGAGCTCGACACCATCTCCACTATAAACGTCAAATAATTGAATTCCTTTAAGAATATCAGATCTAACAC
>QNEY01000064.1 GCA_003645385.1 Gammaproteobacteria bacterium
AACTCGGTTACGAAAACGATCGTAGGTTCGCCCTTTATCATTACTGCTGAGTAATCCCGCTTCATTTAACTGCTGGCGAGCAAGATCTGTTGTGCCGAAGGTTTTAAGCACATTGTCCCAACCATCCGGTGCCATGCCAATATTAAATAGTTCTATCGTTTTGGATGATAAACCGCGTTGCTTCAAATAATCTTCAAATATTGTTCGCTGAGGGTGAGTCTGTAACTGATGAACATAATACTGGCTAACTTTATCTAGTACGTCATAGAGGTTTTGTGTTGCTGGTGATGGCGACAATGACTGCGTAGTCGGAACGGTCATCCCTACCAAGTCGGCAAGCTCATGAATAGATTCAGGAAAACTCATCTGATCATATTCCATCAAAAAACCAATGGCAGTACCATGGGCACCACAACCAAAACAGTGATAAAACTGTTTGTCTGGACTTACGGTAAACGAAGGTGTTTTTTCATTATGAAAAGGACAACAAGCTTGCAGGTTTTTGCCTGCTTTTTTTAACGGAACACGCGCATCAACGACATCAACAATATCAACACGTGTTAATAAGTCATCGATAAATTGTGTGGGGATTTGACCGGCCATAACAGAACTACTATATCCGGTTTATTTTGTTTGTCACAAGCTTACCAACAACAAGGCAAGCATGTTCAACTTATGCGGTAAGAGCTGCCTTAACAAGACCACTAACCGCACCCATATCTGCTCGCCCTTGTAGCTTTGGCCGCAATGTATTCATTACGTTACCCATATCACGGGGGCCTATAGCATTAAGTTCAGCAATAACAGCTTTAATTTCATTGGCAATCTCATCATCGCTCAATGCTGCAGGCATAAACTCATCGATAATTGCTAATTCAGCAATTTCAATAGTAGCTAAGTCATCACGGCCCGCTTCTTGAAACTGGCTTAGCGAATCACGACGCTGTTTGCACATCTTAGTTAAGACGGTAATGATTCCGTCGTCATCAAGATCTTGTCGAGTATCGACTTCTATCTGCTTAATCGCCGCGGTGATCTGGCGCAAGGTTGCAAGACGTTCTTTTTCTTTAGCGCGCATTGCGGCTTTAACGTTATCTTGAATTGTAACCTTTAATGGGCTTGATTCAACTGGCATAGATTTGGTGTCTTAAGTTTTATCTTAGTACATGCGAACGCGACGAGCGCTTTCACGTGAAACTTTCTTTTGGTGACGTTTAACTGCAGCTGCAGCAGCACGTTTACGTACTGTTGTTGGTTTTTCATAAGCTTCACGTGCACGAGCTTCTGCAACTGTACCTGCTTTTTCGCAAGAACGTTTGAAGCGTCGCAAAGCAATATCGAAGGGCTCGTTTTCTTTTACGCGTACTGATGGCATTAATAAATTCCTAAACAATTATTTGTGGAAAAGCCCTTAATTGTACGAAATATTGAAAGGAAAGCAAAGAGTTGAATCAAATTTCTTTTAAAGAAGGCATAATAGTGTCATTTATTTCACACTGAGACTGACACCAAAATGCGGGTATTAGGCATTGAATCTTCCTGTGATGAGACAGGTATTGCGCTCTATGAGAGCGAAAAAGGATTGCTGGCGCACGCTCTTTATAGCCAAATTGCACTCCATGCTGAGTATGGTGGTGTAGTGCCTGAGCTTGCTTCACGCGATCATATTCGTAAAACATTGCCCTTAATTGATCAGGTATTAAACGAAGCAAAGCTAAAACGCACAGATATTGATGCCATAGCCTACACTGCCGGGCCAGGTTTAGTTGGTGCATTATTGGTCGGTGCGGCAATTGGTCGTAGCATGGCTTGGGCATTAGATGTCCCAGCGCTCGCCATTAATCATATGGAAGGGCACTTGCTGTCTCCTTTATTGGAAGAAGATGCGCCCGAATTCCCCTTTGTTTCATTACTGGTCTCAGGCGGCCATACCTTATTGGTAGATGTACAGGGTGTTGGACAATATCAATTACTAGGTGAATCTATTGATGATGCTGTGGGTGAGGCATTTGATAAAACTGCAAAAATGCTTGGGCTCAGCTATCCGGGTGGGCCTATCTTGGCAGCACTTGCAGAAAAAGGTACGCCTGATAAATACCTGTTTCCTCGTCCAATGACCAACCGCCCAGGTTTAGATTTTAGTTTTAGTGGCTTAAAAACATTTGCTATGAATACTTGGCGTGATAGCGAACAATCTGAACAAGATCAAGTTGATATTGCCCTGGCATTTCAAACTGCTGCGGTAGAAACATTGGCTATTAAATGTAAACGAGCACTAAAAGAAACTGGCTACAAGGCCTTAGTTGTTGCTGGTGGCGTGAGTGCCAATAAAGCATTACGGAAACGACTTGATGCCATGTCACAGATTCAAGTGTATTATCCTCGCCCAGAATTTTGCAGTGATAATGGTGCTATGATTGCCTTTGCAGGGGCGATGCGTCAGTCAGCAATGATCAAGCAACCCATACCCACCTTTTCAGCTAGGCCTCGATGGCCATTGGATGAGCTTAGCCCACCTTAATAGTCACCAACTACCACATTAAATCGTCTGGGATCTGATAATCAGCATACGGATCATCTTCATCAGAACCTTGTTCGGCCTGAGTGCGAATAACCATTTCTGGCAAGCGAGTTTCAATCTTTTCAGCTATTTTATCAGGAACAAGAGTATGGCTTTCACCAATAATAACTATGGCTAATTGGCCTAGAATCAACTGCTTCTGCTGCTCAGAAGTAATGTAGATCTTTTTAATTTTGCTATTCTGCTCAAAATTATAAGAAATATCTGCCTCTTTCGGAATGTCGATCCTATGCTGTTGAGCAATCTGCCGAACTTCAGCAATTAATGCTTTTTTAGCACGCTCAACATCACGTTGTTTATTTAACTCTAAATCCCGCTGCTGCTTATTACGCTTTGATTTCTCCATCTCTTGTGTAAGCATTTGTGGTTCAAGATCTTCACCTGACTTAATTGCTTTTCTGGTTTTTGTCGCCTGCTTGCGCTTTTGGTGCTGGGATTTTTTTGCTTTTTTCTTGTCAACGACGCCAATATTGAGCAGTTGATCCTGTAATGAACCTGCCATTGTGATCTCTTTTAAATTTGGTTAACTCTTTGTTGTCATTCCCGCATGCTTTTAGCAGGAACCCCAGAGGTTTATTATGGATTCCGGCTCAAAAGACTACCGGAATGACGAAGTATTAGTATTATTTAGACTGGCCTTCTTCACCTGAAAGCAGACGCTTAATATTACTCTGATGGCGAACCAACAACATCACAGCCATTACAAAAACAATCCAACGTGCATTAATACTATCAATCATCCACAGACTATAGAAAGGTGTGAGTGCTGCTGCAGTGATGGCCGACAAGGATGAAATACGACTAATTGCAAATACCACCAACCAAGTAAGCAATATACAGCCAGCAAGTGGTGGAGATAGAGCCAGCAAGCCTCCTAATGCTGTGGCAACACCTTTACCACCTTTGAAGTCAAAAAATATTGGGTAGAGATGCCCCAGAAAAGCAGCAAATGCTGTTGCGGCCAACCATGTTGTATCTAAATCCAATAATCTAGCGATCACTACTGGCAATATGCCTTTAATAACATCAATGATTAATACTGTTGCTGCCAACTTCTTACCGCCAAAGCGGAGTACATTGGTAGCACCTGGATTACCAGAGCCCTGTGTTCTAGGATCGGGTAAACCTGCTAACTTACATAAAATAATAGCGCTGGATAAAGAGCCTATTAAATAAGCGCCAACAATAACAATCAACGGTAAAGCAATGGTTTCTAGCATGATATGATGCCATTTAGTTAGTTATCGTCTCATTATAGGGCTATTAACAGTTATTTCCACCTTTGAGCAGAGATCTCACATGGACAAAATATTTCTTAACGATCTAAAAGTCGACACCTTTATCGGCATTTATGACTGGGAAAAAGAAACCCTGCAAACACTAGGATTTGACCTTGAAATAGATTGGGATATCCGCGCTGCCGCTGCAAGTGACGATATTGTCGACACACTCAATTATGGTGATATTGCACAAACTATCGTTAACTTCGTGGAAGCTAGTCGCTATCAACTCATTGAGACGCTGGCTGAAGATCTATGTTCATTACTACTAAAAGAATACCCCATTCCCAAACTTAAATTATCGTTGAGTAAGCCGGTTGCTCTTCATGGTCAAAACATCGCTAAAATAGTCATTGAACGTACTAAAAAATGAGCCCTCCACAATCTGGCTATTTACTTGGTATCGGTAGCAATATTAACCCAGTCAAGAATATAGGCTCTATTATTAGTCTATTACTTGATCATTATCCTCAACTCACTTTAAGTCGTGTGCTCAAAATCCCCCCTATTGGAATGAACAGTCAACACGACTTCCTTAATGTAGTGGTGTTTATTGAAACAAACAGTAGTGAAGCTGATTTAAAAATGATTTGTAATGCTATTGAGGTACAACTCGGACGGGATCGCAACGATCCAGATAGAAAACACAAAGATCGTCCTGCAGATCTGGATATCCTGACAAAAGCACAGTTTCCTGATGATCTCGATCGCCCTACCAACAGCATTACAGATGAATATTTTCTTTATCCCTTGTTAGAAGAGATTGCTGCTTTTCTATCAGGAAATAGTTTCTCGCTCACTCAAACCGGCGTAGAAATAACTTCTGATAGTTTAACGTTTGGACAAACGGCGACCACCATCAACCGGGATACTGGCTCCAGTAATAAACGGATTATCTAACAAGCTTTTTACCGCCATATATACTGGTTCAGCACCACCCTCTTTCGCTAAAAGCGTTTCATCCAGCATCTGTTGTCTTACTTCCACAGAATGTTGTTTTGTGAATAAAACTGGGCCAGGGGCGACAGCATTCACTTTTATATTAGGTGCAAATTTTTTGGCTAAAACAAGCATCATATTATGTAAGCCAGCCTTGGTTGTGCCATAAATATCAAAATCTACTGTCGGATTTTCAACATTGATATCAGTGATGTGAATAATATCAGCGGGATCTTCCATCGTACCCTGTAGCAACGGATACAAGCCCTGGTTAATCAAAAATGGCGCCATCATGTGCACATGGAAAAACCGCTCATACTGGTCAGCAGCCTCGGTTAAATTTGTTGCTGTTGGTTCAAATGACGATGCATTATGGATCAGAGCTCTAAAGCTGCCACAATACTCCTGCAAAACCTGAATAAATTGTAGAATAGCCATTTTATTTGAAAACTCAGCCTGCATTGTTGTTACGCCTAAATCCGATAAAGCTTTGATCTCAGCTGTATGCGTACGATAATGAGCAACAACCGTATAGCCATCCTGATGTAGGCGCCTTGCGATATGATAACCAATACGACGACCGGCTCCTGTAACTAAAACTACATTTTCTAACACCTGACCTCCTATGACTTTTTCTAACACCCTACCCGCACCAGACAGTATTGCACAACAATACCAAGATCAATTGTTCGCTGTCATCCAGCAACATATTACTGATGCTGGTGGCAAGATTACCTTTGCTGATTATATGAACTTATGTCTCTATTACCCAGGGTTGGGGTACTACAGTGCTGGTAGTCAGAAGCTAGGCCAACAAGGGGACTTTACTACTGCACCCGAAATATCACCTTTATTTGCTCGCACTTTATCATGTCATATTAGAGATGTTTTCCAGCAACTCGAGCAAGCCAATATTCTAGAATTCGGCGCAGGCAGCGGCAAAATGGCTGCTGATATTTTAAAAGAACTGGAAAATAAGCAATACCTTCCTGAGCGATACTATATTATCGAAGCAAGTGCTGACTTACGGCAAAGGCAGCAACACACTGTGAAAACAATGATACCTCACCTCGTAGATAAAGTGACTTGGCTCGATAAAATTCCTGAAAATTTTGTTGGTGTCGTGTTAGCTAATGAAGTGTGTGATGCGATGCCTGTACATAGCTTACAGTTCGAGGCTGGCAAGATTAGTGAACGTTATATTGAAAATGATGGTCAGCAATTGCAATGGTGTAAAGGTGAACTTTCTCAGCCACATCTTGCTAATCGCGCTGCTGAAATCCAATCACTAATCGGTGACTGTGACTATTTAACTGAAGTAAATTTAGCTGCTGAAGGCTGGCTAGCCAGTATTGCAGACTGCCTGCAACAAGGTACTATCTTCATTATTGATTATGGTTATCCTCAAGTAACTTATTATCATCCACAGCGCACATCCGGCTCTTTGATGTGCTATTACCAGCATCAGGGGCATGACAATCCGCTTATTCTTCAGGGCTTACAAGATATCACTGCTCATGTTGATTTTACTGCTCTGGCGCAAACTGCAATTGATAATGGCCTTGAGGTAACTAGTTTTCAATCACAAGCTGATTTCCTACTAGCGGGAGGAATCACTGAGCTGACGCTATCCCACGACGATGCTGATGAGCTATTAATGCTCCAGCAGGCAAGCGAAATTAAACGCCTTACTCTACCCGCAGAAATGGGTGAAACTTTTAAAGTTCTAACCTTATGTCGCAATCTTGGGCAATTGCTGCCACGGATCCAGCTCGGTGATCGCCGTTACAGCTTATAGCATGCAATAAAAAAGGGAGCATCGGCTCCCTTTTTATGGAAATGAATTTCTAAAAAGTTAAGGTTTTGCGTTTAACTTTTCAATTTGTTGCTTCAGCTGTCCGATTTCATCAGTCAAATCAAACAAGATCTCCTTCATATTACTGACATCATGACGCAAATTACTTGTTTCTTGCTTATTACGTGCAATATCTTCTCGCAATTCAGGGCTAACACCATCATCACCTGCTTTACGCTCTGCTACCACTTTGAGTACTGTTGCAATATCAATTACTAGCCAATCTGTCCGCTCTTTACCTGTATCAGGATCGAGATAAAAAGATTGTCCTGAATCCAATGCAACAAGTGCTTTTGGTTTTGAATCAGTTTTGCGCGAACCCGGCAACAAAGGATGAATTCGGCGATCAATTGGCTGACTAGTAGCTTTGTCTTTATCGCTGTATGGATCATGAATAAGGCCGAAAATAATATTCAAGCGACCACCGCTCATAAAGACTCTACCGGAGGTAGTTTTACGCTCATTAGCTAAAGCACTAGGATGAACACCAATAGTAACAAAGTTAATATCCTCACTATCATTTGCCTGTGCCAATCCATTAGAAATTGCTGTGCTCAAAATTTGTAGCTCACCAATTGAGAATAATGGATTTTCAACCTCCCTCAATCCAAGCGCAAGTGACTCAGTGACATATAAAGAGCTCAACACTGCACGCAGTTCTTCACGAGTCAATGCAGCAGGCTGTTCGTTCGCTATACTAGACACATCTTGGTTAACAATCTTGACGTATTGCAATTTTGCTTCCCACAAGGTCTGCCCCTTTTGACCCAATAAAATATCATCATCTGTTTCAGGCTTATCTGCTTTGAACATCCCTCCTCCACAGCTAGCCAAGATCAAGCTGACAGCGATAATACCGCTATATTTAACAAACTGCCGCATAACAATTCCTCTTTAATTTTTCAATTTTGGTGCAGGGTCGGTGGTTTCAGCTTTTTGTTCCCTGCATAGTAAAGCTTGTACGGATTCACGTGGATCGTACCCTTCAAATAGAATTTTGCAAACCTGTTCAACAATAGGCATTTCAATACCGGCTTGCCGAGCTTGCATCATTACTTCTCGTGCAGCATGCATTCCTTCAACTGTTTTTCCGACCTCTGCAACTGCTTGCTCAACAGATAAACCTCTACCAATCGCTAAACCAAGCTGTCGGTTCCGACTTTGATCATCAGTACAGGTTAGAATTAAATCACCAATGCCCGATAAACCAAACATAGTTTCTGTCTGCGCTCCTAAACTAGCAGCTAAACGTAAAATTTCAGCCATTCCTCTAGTAATCAATGCTGCACGCGCATTAGCTCCATAGCCAAGGCCATCAGCGATACCCGCACTGATTGCCAAAACATTTTTTACTGTACCACCTATCTGAACACCTAATACATCACGAGAAGTATAAACGCGTAGGGTTGGGCGATGCATTGCCGATGCTATATTTTGAGAAAAAACATCATCTCGAGAAGCCACGGTTATTGCTGTAGGCAAATCTTTTGCTACTTCTGCAGCAAAGGAAGGACCTGAAATAACAGCTAACGGGTGTGAATCCCCCAATATAGTGGCGGCTGTATCATAAAGGAAACACCCGGTTTCTGGTGTTAACCCCTTTGTAGCCCAACTCACCGGTATTCCTTCAGTAATTAATGGCTTTATCATTTTCAATATATCACTGAACGCAATACTCGGCACTGAAATCAGTACATGTTTGGCAGCTTTTATTGCCTGCTCAAAATCCGTCACAATTTTCAAAGTATCAGGAAATTCTAATCCTGGCAGATATCGCTCATTACTATGTGTTTGCTGCATGCCTGTCAATTGCTCAGCATCACGACCCCATAACAAAACATCGTGACCATTTCTGGCTATTGCAATAGCCAGA
>QNEY01000065.1 GCA_003645385.1 Gammaproteobacteria bacterium
AGGTAATCAAGTTGGCTGACCCCTTGATTCTTCCTAAAATTTCTAGGTAGCGATAAGCGCACGATCTTGATTTGATTGTTAAGAAAATATTTATTCATGTTTAGGTAACCGAAGAGGTATGCTGAACTTAACATGACTTACAGACGATGTTTCGTTATTTGATTGACCGGATGAACCAAGATTTACCGCCCCAGCGAACACACCAATATCACCTTTTGTTCCTGTTCCCTCAACAACTGTTAAAGCGACATCAAAATTTACAATTTGAACAATACTTTCGCTAGAAAAAAGAAAGCCTTGCTTACCAAGTTGTTCGTGGCTTGAATTTATATGGGGGGTTAATTTCTCCTCCAAGGTAGCGAACTTTCTCTTGAGATTGAACTGTAGCTTCTACAATTTGCGTTATAGTCTGTTGAACAAAGTCTTGAAGTTCCATGATTTTTCTTTGTCCTAACTTGTTATTAACAAGAATAAAAATTCTTCGTAATTACTTCAAACAAAGAATTATTGACGGGGTTTCTCTAATCCCACTTAAGTGCACCACCAGTCTGATATTCAGTTACCTTAGTCTCAAAAAAATTCTTCTCTTTTTTCATATTTGCTTGTTCATCTAACCAGGTCAGGGTATTTTCTGCACCGGGGAACGGTTCTGCAAAGCCGAGTTGTTTGGCACGGCGGTTGGCGATAAAGCGGAATTGAGCAATATGATCTTCTTTTGAATAACCTAGTATTGGATCACGTAGGATATAACCAGCATAGATTTTTTCAGCTTCATAAGCTTCTTCAAACATTTCCTGGATCTTTTTAGGATCTAGAACAACGTTTTCTTCTTTGATGATTTGTTTGACTACACGAATACCAAATGAAGCATGCAACACTTCATCACGCATAATGTATTGCAGTTGTTCGGCAGTGCCTTTCATCAAACCACGACGTTGCAAAGCAAAGATAGGACTGAAACCGTTGTAGAACCAGCAACCTTCGAATATGCCACCAAAGAAGGCATAGGCCATAACGAAGTTCTCGAGTTCATCACGGTTGGTGAGGTCGATATCACTGTGCAATATTGATGCTAGTCGATCGTTAGCCAGTTGAATCTTTTGATTGATTTCTGGCACGACACGATAGCGGTTATAGATTTCACCTTGATCCAAACCAATAGTTTCTATGCAGTGTTGGTATGTCCATGTGTGTAATGCTTCTTCATACACTTGGCGTGCTTGATAGATTTGCAATTCAGGTGCGGTCATTTTTTCCATTACCGCTAAACCGATATTACGCATCGCTAGAATGTCAGATGTGGTGAGGTATGACATTACATTTTCATAAACATGTTTTTCTTCTAGCGTCAGCTTATGATTGTAGTCATGGATATCTGCTGTCATGTTGATATCAAGTGGTGTCCAGTGATTCTTATTGGCATTAAGGAAATATTCCCACGCCCAAGGATATTTGAACGGTGCCAGTTGATTGATATCTGTCATGCCGTTAACAACACGTTTGTCATCTGGATTAACAGGGGCGATATTGTTTACTGGCAATGGTGCAACATCAGCCTTTGCCGGCGGTGATGTGAGTTCATTGGCGGCTGGTTCGGCCACAGAAACACTTTGTTCTGTTGTTCCAGCTTTCGCAGCTACAGATGCTGCAAATGGATCGTCCCAATTTAGCATTATTGACATGCCTCACAATCTGGTTCGAGAATCGAGCATGCTTGTGGTGCTTCTACGCCATCACCTGAAACAATATCATCAAGTGAGCTATTGACTACGGCAACAACTGGTGCAGGAGACGATGACGATGTTTTCTCAGCTGCTGTTGCACCCATAGAACGGAGATAATAGGTTGTTTTAAGACCACGTAACCACGCTAGTTTGTATAGGTTGTCCATCTTCTTACCTGATGGTTCAGCCATATATAAGTTCAGGCTTTGTGCTTGGTCTAGCCATTTTTGACGACGTGAAGCAGCTTCAATTAACCAGCGTGCATCCATTTCAAACGCAGTAACATAAAGGTCTTTTAAGTCTTGTGGAATGCGATCAATTGATTGCAAGCTACCATCGAAGTATTTCAGGTCGTTGACCATGACTTCATCCCATAGGCCTTGTGCTTTTAGATCATCAACCATGTAAGGGTTAATAACGGTAAATTCACCTGATAGGTTCGATTTAACGAATAAGTTTTGGTAAGTCGGCTCTACAGATTGACTGATACCACAGATATTTGAAATAGTTGCAGTTGGTGCAATGGCCATTGTGTTGGAGTTACGCATACCTTGACGTTTGATTTTGTCACGTAATGTGTCCCAATCAAGCGTTAAACTCTCATCTTGCTGTAGATATTCACCACGTGCTTCTTGTAGCAATTTAATTGAGTCAATCGGCATGATGCCTTGGCTCCATAAACTGCCTTCGTATGATTTATAGCTGCCACGCTCTTGTGCTAAATCAGATGAGGCTTCAATGGTGTAATAACTTACTGCTTCCATTGATGTATCAGCAAATGTAACGGCCTCCTCTGAGCTGTACGGTAGACGCATTTTATAAAGTGCATCTTGGAAACCCATAATACCCAGACCAACAGGGCGATGTTGTAGATTAGATTTACGTGCTTGTGGCACGCTGTAGTAATTGTATTCAATTACATTATCTAACATACGCATTGCTGTAGTGATTGTGCGTTTTAATTTTTCTAAATCAAGACCATTTTCACCAACATGTTGTGGCAAGTTGACTGAGCCTAAGTTACATACCGCGATTTCATCATCTGATGTGTTTAGGGTGATTTCTGTACATAGGTTTGAACTATGAACCACACCTACATGTTGTTGTGGGCTACGGATATTGCATGGGTCTTTAAATGTAATCCATGGATGGCCTGTTTCAAACAGCATACCTAACATCTTGCGCCATAAGTCTGTGGCTGGCATGGTTTTAGTATTACGAATTTTGCCACGTGCCGCTTTAGCTTCATATTCGGTATAGGCTTTTTCAAACGCTAAACCGGTCAGATCATGTAAATCGACCACTTCTTCTGGTGAAAATAATGTCCAGTTACCTTCTTCAACCACGCGTTTCATGAATAAATCAGGGATCCAGTTCGCGGTGTTCATATCGTGAGTCCGCCGGCGATCATCACCAGTATTTTTACGCATATCGAGGAATTCTTCGATATCAATGTGCCATGTTTCTAAATAAGCACAGACAGCACCTTTACGCTTGCCGCCTTGGTTTACAGCAACGGCAGTATCATTTGCCACTTTTAAGAATGGCACCACACCTTGTGAGTTACCGTTTGTACCTTTGATATGAGAACCAAGACCGCGAACACGTGACCAGTCATTACCTAAACCACCGGCATATTTAGACAGTAGGGCATTGTCACGCATAGCACTGTAAATGCCGCCCAAATCATCAGGCACTGAAGTCAGGTAGCATGATGAAAGTTGTGGACGTAATGTGCCTGAGTTAAACAGGGTAGGCGTGCTGCTCATAAAGTCGAATGAGGATAGCAAGTTATAGAACTCAATCGCACGTTCTTCACGATGAATTTCATTGCTCGCCAAGCCCATTGCAACCCGCATATAGAATGCTTGAGGTAATTCAAAGCGGGTATTGTCTTGGTGAATAAAATAACGGTCATAAAGTGTTTGTAGACCAAGGTAAGTAAAGTTGAAATCATTTTCTGGTTTTAGAGCTTTACCCAATTTTTCAAGGTCGTATTGAGCTAAATCAGGAGCTAATAATTCATAATCAATAGCACGCTGGATGTAGCTTTTGAAATAATCTGGATAGGCATCGGCCATTTCATGTTGTGAGGCTTGACGAGGTTGTTTATAAACAAAGGTCAATGCTTCACGACGGATGCTATCCATTAACAGGCGAGCAGAGACTGTGCTGTATGCAGGATCTTGCTCAATAAAAGTACGGGCAGACATAATCAGTGCTTTTTCAACATCTGATTCAGCAACACCATCAAAAATATTGCGTTGAGTATCACGCAAAATAGCTGCGCCATCTACTTCAGCAATGCCATCACAGGCTTCATCAATCAGATTTCGCAAGCGGTCGATATCTAAAGGATGTTTTGTGCCATCAGCAGCAGTAACATTTAGGGTTGTTTCATTAACTGCAGTAGGGTGCAGTTTTTCTTCTTCAGCACGTTTTTGATTTTGTTGTTCGCGGTATAAAACATAAGCACGGGCAGTTTTATATTCACCAGTACGCATTAAAGCGAGTTCAACTTGATCTTGAATATCTTCAATATGAACTGTACCGCCATCATCTAGACGTCTGGTTAGACTGTCAGCAATTTGTTTGGTGATGTTGGCAACAATGTCATGAATACGACGACTACCTTGTGCTGAATCACCTTCAACAGCGAGAAATGCTTTAGTAATGGCAACGGCAATCTTACTGCTATCAAAGTCGGTGACCTGTCCATTACGACGGATAACTTGATATTGAGAATTTGGGATTGTTTGTGCTGTTGATTCGCCTGACATAATGATAAACCCTACGTTATCTGGAAAAGTTATAAAAAAACACCAAACCACAAGCTGTTGTGGTTTTTTACGAATTGAACCACAAGATGATGTGGTTTGGGAATAGCTGGCAGTGGATAAATTGGGGACTATCTGTGGATAACTTTATTTGAGTATCGTGTCAGCTTAGTAGGGCTGGGGCTTGGTCAGCTTTTGAAAAAAATAGCCCTTAAGAAAAATTTTCTTAAGGGCTGAAAATTGATTAAAGTGCTTTTACTGCCTCTAAAACTTCGGCAATGTGTTCTTTTACTTTGACCTTACGCCATTCGTGACGCAAAACACCTGCTTTATCGATCAGGAAGGTACTGCGCACAATTCCCATGTATTCGCGACCGTAATTTTTTTTGAGATGTAATACATCAAAAAGTGTGCATGCTTTTTCTTGTGTATCAGAAAGTAAGTCAAAAGGAAATTCATGTTTGGTTTTGAAGTTTTCATGTACACGAACACTGTCGCGCGAAACACCAAAAACCAGGGTATCATTTACTTCAAATTCAGCAATATAATCACGAAAGTGCTGACCTTCAAGTGTACAGCCAGGTGTATTGTCTTTAGGGTAAAAATAGATAACGATATTTTTGCCACAATGTTGAGATAAATTAAAAATAGTGTCGCCAGTACTAGGCAGTTCAAAATCAGGTACTACCTGGCCAAGTTGAATTTTACTCATTTATGCTTCCTAGTTTGTTAGAATATTAACTATATATACCTTATACAAACGACTATGATCTTGTCATCTTGTGCCTGGCAAAGTACCATGCTCGTTTATTTTTTGGAGTCTTGTGAACATGTTTAGCGGCAGTATGGTAGCACTGGTTACACCAATGCGGGCAGATGGCTCGTTGGACAGTGACTGCCTTCACAAGTTAGTTGAATTCCATATCAGCAATGGTACAAATGCGATTGTTGCGATGGGGACAACAGGGGAATCTGCGACTTTAACGGTTGAAGAGCATTGCGATGTTATTCGTCAGGTTGTTAGTCAAGTCAATGGCCGTATACCTGTTATAGCTGGAACTGGAGCAAATTCAACATCTGAAGCGATTGCACTGACACAGCATGCAAAAGATCTTGGTGTTGATGCAGCGTTATTAGTCACGCCTTATTATAATAGGCCAACTCAAGAAGGCTTGTTTTTACATTACAAAGCAATTGCCGAAGCCGTTGATCTTCCGCAAATCTTGTATAATGTGCCTAGTAGAACAGCGTGTGATTTATTACCTGAAACAGTTGCTCGCCTTGCGGACATTAGCAATATTGTTGGTATCAAAGAAGCAACTGGTGATTTGTCTCGAGTTGCTGAAATTAAAGCTTTGTGTAGCGATAAAATTGAACTTTATACTGGCGAAGATGCCAATACCGTTGACTTTATTTTAGCGGGTGGACAGGGAGTAATTTCAGTAACCGCTAATGTCGCACCTGCAGCTATGCATAAAATGTGTGCTGCTGCACTTGCTGGAAATGAAGTGCAGGCTCGTCAAATTAATAGTGATTTGGCATTGTTACATCAAACATTATTTGTTGAAGCTAATCCAATACCCGTTAAATGGGCATTAAATGAAATGGATTTAATTCCTTCTGGAATACGATTGCCAATGACTGTATTGTCAGAAAGATATCATCACCCAGTGCGTGAAGCATTACTTGCAGCTGGTGTTTTAAATTAATTTTAAGTGAACTTAACTACATGAATTTTATGCGTTTGAAAATTATTTCCTTAGCTGTGTTGCTAGCCTGTACAGGCAGTGGTTGTAATGCAATTGATGCAATAGCCCCCGATAATACTAAGGAATATCGAAAAGCTGAGACGATGCCTCCTCTTGATATACCACCTGATTTAAGTACGGCACAAATTAATGATGATGTTGCGGGTAGTAATCAAAAAAGTATAGCTACATATTCAGAATTTGAAGAAGCAGCCAATAATCCATTGGCCGCTAAATATGGTGTGGTCGCCGCAACCAAACCATCGTTGTCCGGTGAAGGAGTAAATCGCCATTTAATCGTTCCCGCTACACTTGAAGTAACTTGGCAGCAATTGTTAGGTTTTTGGGATCAAAAAGGTTTTGAAATTAAGCGCAAAGATTTACGTATTGGCCTAATGGATACTAATGTCGGTAGTGATGATTATGCTTATCGTGCGCGAGTAGAACGTGGAGATATTTCAAAGCAAACACGAGTTTATGTGAGCGGCGCAGGTACTGAAGTTAATGTTCAGAAAAATGAAGCAATGTTGCGTCAGATAGCCGATTTCCTAGGTGTTTTGCATCAAGAGGAACAAGAACAAATTAAACAACAACAAGCCGGTGGGGTACAGCAAGTAGCCGTGGTGACTACCTTGATAAATGAAGCTAACGGTCAACAGGCTTTGGTTGTTGAACAAGATTTCAGTGATGTATGGAGTCGTGTTGGTCGAGTGCTCGACAGTAAAGGGTTTACTGTTGAAGATCGTGATCGTTCGCGAGGTATATATTTTGTCCGTTATATCGACCCAAAAAATGCACCAAAAGAGGAAGACGGCTGGCTTGATACTCTTGCTTTTTGGCAAGATGATGTTGATCAATCACCGGAAGATTATTACTACATAAAGCTTATTTCTGATGCTGAGAATACCAAAATTGTCATCTTAGATACTGAAGAAGTACGTACTTCTTCAGATACTGCGAAACGCTTATTAGCTTTGATGCAAGAGCAATTGTCTAAGTAATAAAGGGAGCCGTTAATGCGTTTTGCTTCTCTCGGCAGTGGTAGCCGAGGTAATGCAACACTTGTTTCACAAGCCAAAACCACGTTACTTATCGACTGTGGTTTTTCTGCTCGCGAGACAGAAAAACGTTTGCAGCGTGTAGGGGTGGATGCAAGCAAATTAACGGCAATCGTACTAACGCATGAACATGCTGATCATATTAATGGTGTTCGCGTGCTTGCTCGAAAGTATAATCTTCCTGTTTTTGCAACAGCAGGAACTGCTGGTTGTTTATCTGCAGACTTGGTAGGGTTGGTTACTGAGTTTAGTAGTCATGATGTATTTAATATTAATGATATTGAAGTCAATCCTTTTCCAGTTCCTCATGATGCACGTGAACCTAGCCAGTTTGTATTTAATGACGGACATCATCGTTTAGGAATCTTGACTGATTTGGGGATGGTTACACCGGTAATAGAACAAGCATTATCTTTATGTGATGCACTGTTACTTGAAGCTAATCATGACATTGATATGCTCGATAATGGTGATTATCCAGATCATTTGAAATATCGAGTATCAGGCCGGTTAGGTCATTTAAATAACGTACAATCTTCAAAGCTACTTGAAAAAATTGATACTTCGCGATTACAGCATATTGTTGCAATGCATTTAAGTGAAAAAAATAATTCGCCAAATATTGTGACCCCGTTATTTGCACAAGCATTAGAATGTGACCAAAGCTGGATAACTATTGCCGAGCAAGATACCGGGTTTGATTGGCGAGAAATGATTAACAGTTAGAGAATAAAATCATGGAAAAAAGACAAGAACTATTTGCTGGTAAAGCCAAAAGTGTATATGCCACTGATAATGACGATTATGTCATTTTAAGCTTTCGTGATGATACCTCAGCGTTTGATGGTGAGAAGATTGAGCAACTTAGTCGTAAAGGTGAAGTGAATAATAAGTTTAATGCCTTTATTATGGAACAACTCGAAAACGCAGGCATTCCTACACATTTTAAAGAACTCTTTAATGACACTGAATCTGTAGTGAAAAATATGCAGATGATGCCGGTAGAATGTGTTGTGCGTAATGTTGCTAGTGGTAGTTTGTGTCGGCGGTTAGGTATTGAAGATGGTATGGAGTTGAACCCACCAGTCTTTGAGTTTTTCCTTAAAAATGACGAACTGCATGATCCAATGATTAATGAATATCACATCGAAACATTTGGCTGGGCTACTGCTGATTCTGTTAATAAAATGAAAGAG
>QNEY01000066.1 GCA_003645385.1 Gammaproteobacteria bacterium
ATAATTACTGTTATCACGATTATCACCCATTACAAAATATTCACCGTCAGGGACAATTGTCTCACCTTCTATCAAACGACGCTCAGGATCTATTAATATATCATGTCCAAACTCACCTAATTGTTCAACTCGTAGCTCACTCCTTGCAGGCGCTATAGCTAACAGACTGACATCTTTCTCTTTAACATCTTGAGCAATCGGTTTATCGTTAATATAGATAGTCTTATTAAAATAGCCGACTTTATCTCCAGGCAGCCCGATAACACGCTTAATATAATCAACTTTTGGATTTTTTGGGTATCGAAATACCAATACATCCCCCTGCTGGGGCTCGCCAATTGATATCACTTTATTATTTAAAACTGGCAGGCGAACACCATAGGCAAATTTATTCACCAAGATAAAATCACCAATATGTAACGTCGGTAGCATTGAAGCTGAAGGAATTCGAAAAGGCTCAACAATAAATGAACGAATTACCAAAACTACTAGAATAATAGGGAAAAATGACCGTGCATATTCCACTACCAATGGTTCTTTTGCATCTTTTACTCGTTGTGGTGCCCACAACAAGCTGTCAATGAGCCAAATTATCCCTGTAACTATAACGAGGGTGACCATTATTGCTGGAAAACTCACGCTGCTAACTCCTTAAGACTTTTTAGATAATTGCAATACAGCAAGGAATGCTTCTTGTGGAACATCAACTTTTCCAATTGATTTCATCCGTTTTTTCCCCGCTTTTTGTTTTTCAAGCAATTTGCGCTTACGAGATACATCACCACCATAACATTTAGCAAGTACATTCTTACGCATCGCTTTTACAGTTGATCGTGAAATAACATGCCCACCAATTGCTGCCTGAATAGCAATATCAAACATTTGACGAGGTATTAACTCTTTCATCTTTTCCACTAATTCACGACCACGAGAAACGCTATGTTCTCGATGAACAATCATCGACAACGCATCAACTCTTTCGCCATTGATCAATATATCTAACTTGACCAAATCAGCAACTTGAAAATGAGTGAAATGATAATCTAATGATGCATAGCCACGGCTGACTGACTTCACACGATCAAAGAAATCAATAACCACTTCATTCATAGGCAATTCATAACTTAGTGCAACCTGCTTACCCATATATTGCATAGATTTCTGAACACCACGTTTTTCAACACACAAGGTGATTACTGCTCCCAGATATTCTTGTGGCACTAAAATATCAGCCATAACTATCGGTTCACGAATTTCGTCTACTGTTCCTGCATCAGGTAATAATGCCGGGTTTTCTACCTTAATAACATCACCCTTAGCTGTTAACACTTCAAATACAACTGTAGGTGCCGTGGTAATCAGATCCAGATTATACTCACGCTCTAATCGTTCCTGAATGATTTCCATATGTAACAAGCCCAAAAAGCCACAACGAAAACCAAAACCTAATGCTTGAGAATTCTCAGGCTCAAAGAACAATGACGCATCATTCAGACGTAATTTACCTAATGCTTCACGAAATGCTTCAAAATCATCTGAACTGACTGGAAATAGTCCTGCATAAACTTGTGGTGTCACAGACTTAAAGCCCGGCAACATTTCTGTTGCACCATGATGAGTATGGGTTAATGTATCTCCGACGGGTGCACCATCAATATCTTTAACACCTGAAATGACATAGCCCACTTCACCACAATGCAGACTATCTTTTTTGGTTCGTTTAGGAGTAAACACACCTACTTGCTCTACTTGGTACTCATGCCCCGTCGACATCACTTTAATTTTATCGCGTGTTTTGATTGAACCTTGCATGATTCTAACCAGCGAAATAACACCAACATAACTATCAAACCAAGAATCAATAATTAATGCTTTTAGTTCGCCATCAGGATCACCCGTTGGTGCAGGCACACGTTCTACTAAAGATTCCAATAAATCTTCAATACCCAATCCAGTTTTGGCACTGCATTGCACTGCATCCATCGCATCAACACCAATAATATCTTCAATTTCCTGTGCAACCCGATCAGGCTCAGCAGAAGGTAAATCAATTTTATTGAGTACAGGCAATACTTCCAAGCCTAGTTCAATGGCGGTGTAGCAGTTAGCTACACTTTGTGCTTCAACACCTTGTGCGGCATCAACAACTAATAATGCACCATCACATGCTGCTAAAGATCGTGACACTTCATAGGAAAAATCAACATGTCCTGGAGTATCAATAAAATTCAAGTGATAGATTTCACCACTACGAGCTTTATAATCTAAAGAGACACACTGAGCCTTAATAGTAATGCCTCTCTCGCGCTCAATATCCATAGAATCAAGAACTTGAGATGACATTTCACGATCAGTTAAACCACCACATACTTGGATAAAACGATCTGCAATCGTTGATTTTCCATGGTCTATATGAGCAATAATTGAGAAGTTACGGATATGATCCATAAATAATAAACACACCTTCTAAACAGTAAAAAAATCGGCCGGAACATCTGTTACCGACCGATCTATATTTTTGAGAACTAAAAATATAATCTAACTGTAAGATTTTACGGCAAAATAGCTTGGCTGTCGTGCCTAGTGTTAAATTGTTGTTAGCAATTTATCATTCTTCATCTTTTTCAAGACGTAACGCAAGGAAAATAGCACCTTGACCACGCTGCACTAAAACTGGGATCGCTTTATCTTCCGGCAACTCTTTGGCAATATCCAAAAACTGTTTGGCATCTTTAACTTTTTGATTATTAATGCTCAGAATAACATCACCTCTTCGCATGCCTGCAGCTGCAGCTGAACCTTGTTCTACATTGATAACTACAACACCTTTCTCTACTTCAAATTGTTCACGCTGTTTATCATCTAGATCTGCCACCTCTATCGCTAAACGCTCATCGATCAATCGACCTGAATCACCACCAACTTTAATAACATCCTCTTCCTCTGGTAACTGTTCAATCTCGACCTGAAGTGTTGTACGTTGATTTTGCCTCATCACAAGCACTGACACTGATTTACCTATGGCTGTTCTACCAACAATGGGTGGTAAAGCAGAAGAACTTGCAACTTTTTTACCATCAAATTTTAATATAACATCTCCTGGCTCAAACCCTGCTTTTGCGGCTGGGCTGTTAGGCATTATTCGTGATATCAATGCACCATGAGGTTTTTTCAAACCAAAAGACTCTGCTAACTCACGAGTCACATCTTGAATAACAACACCTAACCAACCACGGCTGACATATCCTTGTGATTTGATTTGGGCAACGACATTCATGACAACATCCATAGGGATAGCAAATGACACCCCCATAAAGCCACCCGTGCGACTATAAATCTGTGAATTAATACCAATCACTTCACCATCTAAGTTAAATAATGGTCCGCCAGAATTACCCGGATTAATGGCAACATCTGTTTGAATAAAAGGTACATAACTATCACTTGGTAAACTACGACCAAGTGCGCTGACAATACCTGCAGTTGCAGAATGATCAAAACCAAATGGTGAACCGATAGCCAATACCCATTCACCTACTTGTAATTTGGCAGAATCGCCCAGTTTTACAGCTTTAAGATTTGTTGCTTCAACTTTTAATAAAGCCACATCACTACGTTCATCGCTGCCTAAAACTTTAGCTTCAAGTTCATTGCGGTCACTAAAACGCACAATGATCTCATCTGCATCCTTAATGACATGATGGTTTGTCAAAATATAGCCATCAGATGACAACACAAAACCTGAACCTAATGAATGTGACTCATAAGGCTGTGGACGTGCTCCTTGATCACCAAAGAAATGCTTAAATAAATCATCAAAAGGTGTGCCTTCTGGGATTTGCATATTTGGTGGAAGTTTTTGCTGTGGACGTTTTTTATTATTAGTAGTACTAATATTCACTACAGCAGCACCATTTTCAGCCACTAACTCAGTGAATTCTGGCAAGTTACCACGGGCATAGACATTCATGCTCAGTAACAACCAAGCTAACATCGCCCCTAGCAAAACTTTATATTGTTTCATTTTGGTTCCTCTAAAATTTTAGCCTGAAAGCCATCTTTATTCTTAGACAAGTGCAATCTCGCCCAATAAAATCCGATAAATAGACCGCTTATCCCCGCAAAAATTTCAACCATTTCATTAAAATTTAAAAACTGTACAACTGCTGAAAATATAAACATCAATACCAATGGCATGATGTACATTACAAAGGTTCCTCGTAATAAGCTCTGTTCAGGAATAGCCAATCGAACCTGTTGACCAACTGCTACGTCCGTCGTTTTATTTACCGCTATACGTGAAAAACGTTTACCAACATGATTCTCTAACAATCCTGTTCCACAGCCCTGCTTCAACTGACACTGGCTGCACGTTGATTGTCGCTCAGCTTCTAACCAAACTGTGTCGCCATCACAAGAAATAACTGTAGCCTTTTGCTCAATCATTACTCTGATCTATCTAGATAGCGAATAGCGTTACCAACCTTTTCAACCGTGCGGGCAGGTACTTCTCCCACTACAGTTACAAAATGTGCATTTATAATAGTGCCAAAGGCATTCACTGCCCCCATTCTAGTTCCACCACTGAGATGACTATGTCGAGCACGAATTTTTTCAATAAATATAGATATTGAACTTAAACCATCACTATAAACACGCTGTTCGACAGCAGCACCATTTCGTGCTTTGAGTCGGTTTTGTAGTGCAACCAACGCAAATCCATCTGGCAACCAAACGATTTGCCAATTTGAAGCATCTTCTTGCTCTATAGCGACAGAGGGAGACACCGACTCAGTACGACTCCATGACATTTTATTACCACTCATTTGAGGTTGAAGTGACTGTTCAGGAATATCACCACCTATTTCTACCGACGAAAAAGCAAATTTTTCTAACACTCTTCCAGTGTCATCTACTAAATCTGATTGCAGTAATAAGTTACTGTCTTTGGCTATCCATAATCTATATCCATAACGATAATTATCAACCGGAGTTATTAGTAACTCTTGCACTTGATGTGCAGCAATACGGCTCTGCTCTCCTAAAGTGACTTGATAATATAGCGTCGCCACATTTAAACGAGTTAACAAATCACTAGGAAAACCTCGACCTAATGGTTGCCTATTAGCTTGTGGCCGTTTACCTTCTGGATAAATGCAGGTCACCATATCATTAGTGCGTATAAACTCTCTTTCTACGCCGCTAAGTGACACCAACCGCTCGATTTCACCCTGTACATCTGAACGGTGAATAATTCTAATCGACTGTAATTTATCTCCTTTTTGAAAGGCAAACACACCATCATAGTTAAGTTGTTGAGCTGCTAAGCCAGTGCGTTCAAGTAATTCTATTGCATCACTGTCAGCATAAGCATGCACACCCAGCGACATCATTAATATACTTAAGAAGACTTGCAAAACTTGCATTAATCTAACGCCCTGCATCATAAGACACCACGCGCGCATAGGAAAAAACACCTGATGCACCGGCATATTCATTATGATCGAGTAAATAGGTATCCAACCGGTGTTCTACTTCTGGTTCACCCACCGTCCATCGATTACCTGCCTGGGCAACAGTAACCACAGGTGTATCAATAGCTGCAACCGGTGTTACTGGGATAAGCTGGTTCTGGGGTTGAGTCATCACACCCATTACAGCCAATGCACCTACTGATGCGGCAACAGCTAAGCCTGTAGCTTGCTTCCAAAATTGTTTCGGGAATGGGATAACTTGGGATTTTTTATTGGTCGTTGAAGCTTGTGTAAATACTGGCTCATCTACTAATGCAGCCGATATTTGTGATGTTAAATCTACATACTGATTTCCTAATGTATGACCCTGTAGAACATCACTTACTAGCTGATAACGCTGTAACTGTGTTCTTGCCTGTTCATTTGTTGTTACTATTTGCAATGCTTGCTCAAACTCATCACCCTGCAATTCCCCATCAACAAACGCAGACAATAGTTCATTTTGATTGATTGTCATTGTTGCTCCCCTTCACCCATAATTTCTTGTATTTGTTTATCAATCGCATCACGAGCACGAAAAATACGTGATCGTACTGTACCTATTGGACAATCCATTGCCTGTGCAATTTCTTCGTAGCTCATCCCGTCAAATTCACGTAATTGAATTGCAGTTGCCGTATCTTCCGGCAAATCCTGAATAGCCCTATGAATGGCTTGTTCAAGCTCATCACTCATCAGACTACTTTCTGGTGTTTCAAATTCCTTCAATTCCGGTGCATCATAAAAATTTGTTGCATCCATCGCATCAACATCCATTGCTGGTGGTCTTCGAGCCCTAGCTGTCAAGTGATTCTTCGCAGTATTGATTGCTATGCGATATAACCAAGTATAAAAGGCACTATCACCCCGAAAGTTTGGAATAGCACGATAAGCTTTAATAAATGCCTCTTGTGCAACATCCAATGCCTCAACAGGATCATGCACAAAGCCAGTAATAACATGCACGATCCGCTGCTGATATTTTAGAATCAACACATCAAATGCCTTTTTATCACCTGCTTGCACACGTTGTACCAGCTCTAAATCCACACTCATCCTGTATTCCGGCTTGCTCCGACATGCCGGAGATTATGTTTATTTGTTATCTGATTGACCATAATGATTTAACTTTGTTCCTCAAACAGTGCAAAATAATTATTATCTTGTATTTTACCTGTTCACAGATTAAATGACCGCAACATATCACTTTGATGTACTTATTATAGGTAGTGGAACTGCAGGCTTGACTCAGGCTCTACAATTAGCAGATTATGCTCGTATTGCCGTGGTATCAAAAGACCAGCTTGAAGAAAGCGCATCCTTGTACGCCCAAGGTGGTATTTCTGTTGTTCTTGATCAGGCAGATTCCTTACAATCTCATATTGATGACACCATAGATGCTGGTGCAGGATTATGTAATAAAGACACTGTTCGGTTTACAGTTGAACATGCGCGTGAAAGTATTGAATGGCTAATTGATCAAGGTGTCTCATTCACAAAAGATGGTGTGACAGCAGAGACCTACCATCTTACTCAGGAGGGTGGACATAGCCACCGACGCATTATTCATTCGGCTGATGCTACTGGTCGTGAAGTCGAAACCACCTTACTGGATAAAGCCAAAGCACATAGCAATATTCAGCTGTTTCCTTACCATATCGGAATTGATCTGATCACCAGTCAAAAACACCTAAAAGACAACAATAATCAATGCTTGGGTTGTTATGTTTTAGATATAAAAGCAGATACTACTCACAGTTTTATCGCCCCAATAACAGTTTTAGCAACCGGTGGGGCTGGTAAAGTATATCTCTATACCAGTAATCCAGATGTCTCTACTGGTGATGGTATAGCTATGGGCTGGCGAGCTGGTTGCCAAGTTGCCAATATGGAATTTATTCAATTTCACCCTACCTGTCTGTATCACCCTAACGCCAAATCTTTTTTAATTAGTGAAGCACTGCGTGGTGAAGGTGCTAAGTTACTATTAGCTGATGGCTCACAATTTATGGACAAATTTCATCCTCAGGCAGAACTCGCTCCTAGAGATATTGTTGCACGCGCTATCGACCATGAAATGAAACGACTTGGTGATGACTGTGTATATCTTGATATTAGTCATCAATCTAAAGAATTTATTGAACAACACTTCCCAACTATTCACCAACGCTGTCTTGATTTTGGCATTGACATGACCCGTGAGCCGATTCCTGTTGTACCTGCTGCTCATTACACATGTGGCGGTCTAATTACAGACATACACGGTCATACTAATATTCCTGGACTTTATGCCATCGGTGAAACTGCACACACCGGATTACATGGTGCAAATAGAATGGCCAGCAACTCTTTATTGGAGTGCTTAGTCTTTGCCCATTCTTCAGCAAAACATATTAAAAAACAGTTACCTTTTACTGAACAATTATTCACTGTTCCAGCATGGGATGCTAGTCGCGTACGCCCAGCAAAAGAGGCAATTGCTATCAGTCACAACTGGGATGAACTACGCCGGTTTATGTGGGACTACGTGGGAATTGTTCGTACTAATGAACGACTCTATAAGGCACAACGGCGTCTAATGTTGTTGCAACAGGAAATCAGTGATTATTATAGTCAACACCATATCAGCAGTGATTTACTTGAGCTCCGCAACCTTGCTGATGTGGCAGAATTGATTATTAACTCCGCTTTGCGACGTAAAGAAAGTCGTGGCTTACATTACACATTGGATTATCCTGATACCAATATCAGCCAACCACCAAAAGATACCATCATGGATGGAAAGTCTTAGGATCGCGTAGATATACTCGCAATTGCCGAAATAAGTCCCTATCAACAGCGTCAGATACAATCGTCACTGCATTGCGTTGCCAGATAGATGAATTATCAAAGTACATGATCACTAGATATGGTGTGACGTAGCTACTGCTCAGCGTTAACGCTGACGTTAACGCTGAGTGTTGTTTGCCATTTTGGTAAGAC
>QNEY01000067.1 GCA_003645385.1 Gammaproteobacteria bacterium
CAGCATGATCGCCAACTCATGGCTCTTGAGAGTCGACAGTAATACAGTATCCAATTGAGTGAGGGGCACAGAGCTGTCCATCAATCCAGATCGCATTACCCAAACGTACATTATCTAACTTGCTACCTCCAAGATTTGCATTAGTGAGATCGGTGTAAGATAAATCGGCATTAGTCAGATCAGCATAACTTAAATCGGCATTTTTCAGATTACTTCCTAGCAATATAGTGTTTTGTAACTGGCTATAGTTTAGATTTGTAAATCGTAAATCAGCATAGGCAAGATCAGAACCTGTAAAGGTAGTATTCATAAAATTAGATCCAATAAGCTGACTGTTTCTTAGTTGAGAATTTGTTAAATCTTTATTCTGAAGATTAAGCCTTGGCTTTAAACAGTTGCTCCAGTTAACTTCAGGGGCTGCTGGTGCTAAACAATTCGCTAAGGAGATCGGTAGCTTCTTGGGAAAGATTAAAGCAAGTACTGTAATAATGCTTAGAACGGAAAATGTGGCAACCAGCGGCCAGAATAAAAGAGGTTTTTGCTGACGGAACTTTAACATTAATTTGGTGCGTAGTTGCCGACGATAAATATCAAATTTATCTTCATCGGTGCGCCGATCTTTTACCCGACGTTTTGCTATTTGATCAGCTGCATTTTGCAGACGGCGATCAAAGCCATTACGTTCATCCAAATGCCGTTTAGCCTTATCCATATCACCATTATTGCGGGGATGGAGCTCAGGCACACTTAATATGATGTGCCAGCTTTCCTGGTCTGGGCTGACTTCATCACTCATGGTTAGACGACCAATGATGATGTCATTAGTAATCACAGAACCAGTAAATGGGCCTCTTATCGCGCCATGTTGGCGGGTATACCATAAAATGTTTTTCTTTTTCATTATGCTTTTTCTAAGCCTGTCAGTTGCTTGCTATACTAGCATTGTGTAAAGCAAAAGTGGTTTGTTGTTATTGTGGATATTCAACAATTAGTAAAAACTCTGCCTGGATCGACACAGAATGTTCCTAATAGCGTGTCAGCTAATAGTCCTGTTCAGACATTAAAAGTGGGCCAACAACTGGCTGTAGAAATAGTAAAAGTACTTGCTGAGAATAGGGTGCTAGTACAAGAGTTTAATACTAAAAATAGTCAGCAATTTGATGTGGATGTATCGCAAACCACACAGCGCTATAAGGCAGGAGATAAATTAACGATGGATATCGTTAATTTGAAGCCATTGGAGATACAGTTAAAAGTTGATCAACCCCTTGCTCGCGAACAGATAATCATGGAGCGGATCCGTCAATTATTACCTCAGCAAATCGATAAGCCTGATTTGAATAGAGTGGTAAAAGCACTTCTGGGTCAACATTTACCAGACTCCGTACAACGTGAAATACATCAATTGCTTCAACATATAATAGATAAATCAGCATTAACACAGTCAAACGCATTAAAGAATGCGTTGGCATCATCTGGCGTTTTTACAGAAAAACAATTGATATCTCAGCCTGCAGTTATTAAGCAAGATTTTAAAGCCAATGTATTAAGAGTGATCGCTGCATTAGAAAGCGTTATTTCACAGGCTGATCCGAAGAATAATATTAATACAAAAGCTACGCTTAACATCCTGCCTTCACTTGTTACTGCAGCTCTGACAGCAAATGGTAATAATCAATCACAATTATTGAGTGTTTTATTATCCGGTCAAAGTCAGTCTTCATCAGCTACGAGTAGCTCACAAGCAGCAGTGCCACCGGTAATTACGAGTCCACAACAGGCTTTATCATTAATACAATTACTGACTAAGACTGGGGGTATGGCTGAACAGCTTGTAGCAGCATCAGGTCGATTTACATCTGCTGAATTAAGTGAACTGAAAAATATGTTCAGGGAACTAGAGGGAGTACACAATAAACTACAACTCAACCAGTTATCTATGTTGAAGGAACCTGAGTCATCAACTTCAATTACAAGCTGGTTATTTGATGTGCCCATTAAAAATAAGCAAAATATTGATTTGCTACAGCTTCAAATTGATCAGGATAAAGAAAAGTCTGAAGATGGACAGGAAAATGATATTTGGAAGGTGCAACTCAGGCTTGATACCAAAAATTTGGGACCTGTTCAGGCAACAGTAACTTTATATGATCAGGATGTAAAAATAGTTTTTCGAGCACAAAGACACCAAAGTGCTGAATTATTAACCGATAATTTAACTTCATTGCACGAAGCTCTGTCCAAGCTAGATGTTTCCATCAGCCATGTTAGCTGTAGTTGTGGAGAGGTCGCTCAACCAATATTGACTGAACAGTACTCAACGAAAATAAACTCTTTAGTGGATATGATAGTGTGAGCTTGAATGAGCCTATGCGGGCAGTAGCACTGAAATATGATGGTGAAAATGCACCGGTTGTCACAGCGACTGGTGAAGGTAAAATTGCTGAAGAAATTGTTCGTATTGCACGAGAACATGGCATACCCTTGCGGGAAGATGCCATGTTGGCCGAGTTATTAAGTGAACTCGAGCTAGGTGAAGAGATCCCGCAAATATTGTATAGGGTGATCGCTGAGGTAATTGCATTCGCATACCTTGTTTCAGGCAAAGCTCCTGTAATAAAAGATAAAAATTCTTAAAAGTGTGATGTATTTAACAGTTTTAAGTGGGTAGTCCTGTGCGTCAAAATAATAGAACTTTATAGTTTAGATTATAAAAATGTTATTAAGTGTTGATTTTTATAAATAAAACATATATCGTCTTCCCATGTCTAAAGTGAACCACGTGGTGTAGTGATTTAGAGCTGATGGAAGTCTTGAGCAATAATATGATGGGATTTGTTACTGAGATTCCGAAAAAACAGAAAGTCGATCCGATAACAGGATCTGATGTTGCTGACCTACTCAGTTCTAAAATAATCGTCGCTGGTGCCAGCATTTCTGATGTTGCATTTATGACAACCATGTTGGAAATTAGTGGGTTTACTGATATCACGACAGCTCATAATGGTGAAAAAGTGATGGATCGCCTACGCACTGGGATCCACAATGATATTTGTGATGTTGATCTTGTTGTTTTGGATACCAACCTTTCAGATATGACCGCTCGTGATCTTCGCTTGGTTATGGACCAATTTGATGAATGGCGTCTTATCCCGATTATTTCATTAACTCAAGAGTCACAATGGGACCATGCCCAAGCCTTGACAGACTTAGGGCACGGCGTCACATCATTGTTATATCACCCCCTCACGGCTGAATCATTTCCACCTTCAGTGATGACTGCCCTTGCGGTGAAAAAAGAACGTGATCAAACATACCAACGCCAATTACAGTTAGAAGATGAGGTCGCTAATCTAAAAGTGATGGAAGCTCGGTTGCAGTTTTCAGTTGACCATGATGAATTAACTGGTCTTTCTAACCGTCGTAGATTAGAGCAGGCAATAGAGTTAAGTCTCATTCAAGCACGTAATTTCAATACCAACAGTGTTTTGCTCTATATTGACTTGGATCGATTTAAAGTTCTAAACGATTCTGAAGGGCATGCTGCTGGTGACGCATTGTTAGTACAAGTGGCCAATTCGTTAAGAGGCTTTTTTGCAGCTCAGGATACCTTGGTACGCATTGGTTCTGATGAATTTTCCGTCTTGATAGATAATATCAACACGCAACAGGCAATAGAGAAGGCAGAGCAAGTACGCTCAATGCTTGATGGCTATAGTTTTGAACATATGGGTAATCATTATCATTTGTCGGCAAGTATCGGTGTCAAATTGATTGATGCAGATAAAGAATTGATTGCAACTGACATTCTGACTCATGCTAATCAGGCCTGTTATACCGCACAAGAACGTGGTCGGAATCGTATTCATCTATATAGCCCTCAAGATAACGAAATGCATACTCTTCGACACAGTGTTCAGTGGGCACCTCGAATTAGATCAGCATTAAAAAATGAAAACTTTCTTTTAGAATTTCAACCCATACACGCTGTTGAAACAAACGAAATCAGTCATTATGAATGTTTAATTCGGATGAAAGGCGAAGATAAGACAATCTACTATCCCAATGAATTTATACCGGTAGCCGAAGCTATGGGCTTAGTTCAACAAATTGATTTATGGGTAGTAAATCATGTTTTTGACTTGATGGGCTCGATGCCAGCACATATCTCATTTACCATAAACTTATCAGGCAATATTTTCCTTGATCATCAGCTTTTTCCCTTAGTGGAAAGAAAACTGGCACAAACAGGAGTTGACCCAGATAGAATTGTATTTGAAATTACTGAAACTGCTGCAATCTCTAATTTTGAGCAAACTAAGGACAAGGTCAATCAGCTACGTTCATTAGGGTTCCGATTTGCATTAGATGATTTTGGATCAGGCTTTAATTCATATAGTTACTTGAAACATTTTCCAGTGGATATTCTGAAAATTGATGGTGGCTTTATTACTGATTTGGAAAACGATGAGGTTGATCAATTATTGGTGAAATCAATGATTGATATTGCTCACAGCTTGGGTAAAAAAACAGTTGCTGAATATGTTGAGAAGCAAAGTACAATGGATCTACTCAAAAGACTCGGTATTGACTATATTCAAGGATTTTTAGTCGGAAAACCAAAGAAACAACTACTCGATCATTAATGTAGGTCTTGATTAACGGTTTGCTGATCATTGCCATGCATACGATTAATCAAGTGAGCTTCTTCATCACTAAGATTACAATTATCAATAAGTTGATTAACTGCAACACCTTTTCTGGCTAATCGAATTGCATGGTCATAACCGTGCTGTGGTGACATACCTAAATCTAAGGTGTTTTGATATTCTTTTATCTGGGTCAAGGTTTGTTCAAATTGAATGATCCGATCATCTGTACCAACTGCACCGGCACATAACGCAGATAATTGGTTTTGTAGGTCGGCAATCTTTTGCGTGTGTTGTTGATTAAGTTTAAATAGACGGAAAGATGCATGTGCAATAATCAGGGTCAATAATAAACTACCAATAGCAATAAATAATGTGGTCATGAACATGGTTCCTTTTATTCTTGGTTTGTCTCAAACATATTCATCAAACAAACCTTGTTGTTTTCTCTTAGTTGTATCATCATCTTCTTTTTGATCCAACTCTGATGGATTCTGTTTCTTTTTGGGTTCTCTACGTTTATCCTCAGGTGGTGGATCTACCAGTGGAGAGGGTGTGACAGCTGGGGTTGGTTTAATTTCTTCAGCCATTTCATAATCAAAAACTGGAAAACTCAGAAATTTCTTCTTCACTGAGAAATTTATTGACATCAACTAATATTAATAAACTATCATCTCGGCTACTAACACCTTGAATATAGTGAGAGCTATCATCTTTACCGACATTGGGGGCTGTCTCAATTTCAGATTGGCGCAAATAAACAACTTCAGCGACACTGTCTACCAACATCCCAATAACATTGCCATCGACTTCGACGATAATGATGCGTGATAGATCGTCTGATTCTTTAGACATTAGTCCGAAACGTCGACGAGTATCAATTACTGTAACTACGTTACCACGCAAATTGATAATGCCAATAACATAGTCAGGAGCACCTGGTACTGGTGCTATTTCAGTTATTCGAAGTACTTCCTGCACTTGCATCACATTTATGCCATAGTTCTCACCTTCTAGGTGAAAAGTTACCCATTGCAATACAGGATCATTTGCAACTTTGTCTTGTTGACTTATCTTTTTATATCCTTACCATCAGTATTTACAATTCGCGTTATAAAGCGATTTTGTCAAAATGCTGGCACAAAAGTTTTTACTATTAACATGCAGTGTTCGTGCCAGAGTAAAGTAGCATTGATTCAGTGTCACTTGTCAGCCTTGGATAACATGTTCTAAATAGGCATGGAGCAATGTTATTAGCTTATTGAACTATCGCTGGTTGTTGAGATGTTATAACACGAGCGGGTGCAACAGGTATGATGTCAGAAGAGGTCGGGGATGTTTCATAGATATCAAGTGTACGTCTGCTATCTTTGCTACCAAGGATAACAAGTACTACTCGACGGTTTTTCTGACGGCCTTCTTCTGTTTGATTATCGGCAATGGGTTTATATTCACCATAACCAATTGCAGACATACGGTTAGGATCAACACCATATCGATCAAGTAGGTGAACTACACTAGCTGCACGTGCTGCAGAGAGTTCCCAGTTAGATGGGAATTTTGGTGTGCTAATGGGCTTATTATCAGTAAATCCTTCAACTTGTATCGGGTTTGCTGAAGTATTAAGAATATTGGCAACTTTACCAATAATAGGTACAGCAGTATGTTCTAATCTGGATTCACCACTTGCAAATAAAACATTAGATTTTATCTCCAGTTCTACCCAGTCTTCACCTTGTTTGATAATGACGTCTTCATCTTCAATCATATCCAGCAAGGTATTATTCAGTTGTTCAGTGATATCGCTAATGGTACGAATAATATCGGCAGAGACTTGTTGCGGAGTATCTGATTCTATAGGAGGAAGTTCAATTACATTAAGGGGTATGTCCTTAGAGCCAGGAACAGGTGTTTTTTCACCTTTCCCTCGGTTTATCTTACCAATTTGGATGGGATCGAGACTACGCGTATTTTCTGAAAAAACAGTCTCTAAGGTATCTGATAAAACACGGTATTTACCTTCATTCACAGATGAAATTGAATACATCACCACAAAAAAGGCAAATAGAAGTGTTATGAAATCAGCGTAAGATATTAACCATCGCTCATGGCTTATATGATCATCATCTTTTTTTCTATTTCGTCTACGTGTCATAACGTGAAAGGCTAATTTAGGTAACCCATTAAACGACTTTCTATATTACGTGGGTTTTCACCATCAGCCACGCTGATCAAACCATCTATAAGCATCATTTGTATACGACTACGACGTCCTACCAATGTTCGAAGTTTATTGCCAATGGGCAAAAAGAGTAAATTTGCCAAGCCAACACCATAGATAGTAGCAACAAATGCAACAGCAATGCCTGAACCGAGTGCAGAAGGATCAGCTAGATTACCCATAACATGAATTAAGCCCAGAACTGCACCAATAATGCCGATTGTTGGGGAGTAACCGCCCATAGCTTCAAATACCTTTGCCGACTCTATATCATTGTCCTCTTGTAGATAAAGGTCTGTTTCCATTATTTCTCGTATAAGCTCTGGTTCAGCACCATCTGCTATAAGTTGTAAACCCTTTTGGGCGAATAAATCGCCTTCATCTTCAGCTAAGGACTCAAGTCTGAGTAATCCTTCTTTTCGTGCGATTTGATTCCATTCCAATATTTTATCCAGTTGTTTTTCTGCCGAAATTTCTGGTGTACGAAAGATCCACTTAAGCATTTTCATTGCACGCAAGAAAGTATCAAGAGGTGTTTGAAGCATGACAGCGCCCAGAGTCCCGCCCATTACAATCATTAATGCAACGGCATTCATTATTGATCCAAGATGACCACCTTCGAGCGCCTGACCCCCGATAATGGCTCCAAAACCAATTAATATCCCGACAAGGCTGAGAATGTCCATAATCTATTTTATTTCCACTAGCCGTCTATCAAAGTCTGGCAAACTTTGAATCCATAAGCCAATTGTTGCAGTAATTGCCGCTGGTACGCACAAAAATTGTGCTACTTTTTTATTCTGAAAGCAGACTATAGCACCTAATTGTTTCAAGGAACGATAACCTTTTTCAAGATCAATACTCATATCCGTTAACATAATAGTCAAAATCTCGTTGGGAAACGAGGTTATCAATAACCCCTTAGGGCATAGTTGTTCATTAATTCAGGAAAGTCTATGATTAATGAGATACGGCCATCACCAGTAATGGTCGCACCTGATAGACCTTTAGTTCCTTGTAACATGGCACCCAATGGTTTAATTACGACTTCTTCTTGACCTATAAGTTGGTCAACAACAAAACCTACACGCTGTGTACCAACATTGACAATGACTACATGTTCGATTTCAGGTGTTTCAGTTTCATTAAAGGTATTAGCTAACCATTTTCTTAAATAGAACAAAGGTAAGGCTTTATTGCGTACATTAATAGTTTGTTGACCATCAATAATGTTGGTTTTTTTAAGGTCAAGATGAAAAATCTCATTTACATTTACTAATGGGAATGCAAAAATTTGATCGCCCAACATCACCATTAAAGTTGGCATAATAGCTAATGTTAATGGTACCTTGATCGACAATGTTGTACCTTTTCCAATTTCAGATGTGATCTCGATAACGCCATTGAGCTTTGAGATACTTGTTTTGACAACATCCATTCCAACACCTCGTCCTGAGATATCAGATATTTCTTTTTTCATGGAAAACCAGGAGCGAAGATTAGAGCATAACATTCTGAATCCGTCAGACGTAATGCAGATTCTTCATCCATCATCCCTTTTTCAACAGCTTTTTGGCGTAGGACATCAGCATCCATTC
>QNEY01000068.1 GCA_003645385.1 Gammaproteobacteria bacterium
CACCAGAATATTCAGACATGCGTTTCGGTTTTGAAGTAACAATGTACATTTGCAACCGTTAAGCAATAAGTAAATATAGAAAGCCTCGATACTGAAAAGCATCGGGGCTTTTTTTTGCCTGAAATATTTAAATAGCTCGTGTGAACGAATAAGGAAAATCCTTAGTGATGGGGCGGGTATTCCTGAAGTAAGGAATATAAGTGCAGTGTAATATGCATTCACTGTTTGAAATTCTTCGGACAGTATTTTATTAATTAAATATAAGAGAGAAAATATTATGTGGACTACACCAGAATATTCAGATATGCGTTTCGGTTTTGAAGTAACAATGTACATCTGCAACCGTTAATATCTGTTTTTGATGTATGCTCGGGGCCAAGTTTTACTTGGCCCCGAGTATTTTCATCACTAAATCAGATGAATTTGAAAATCAGAGTTATCTGATTTGGTTGTGACTCAACGGAATTAATTATTTATGTATATACATGTTTTAGGCTCAGGTGCTGGTGGTGGTTTTCCCCAGTGGAATTGTAATTGTGTTAATTGTAAAGGTGTACGTGATGGCTCTATAAAAGCCACCCCTCGTACACAATCTTCAATTGCTATTAGTGCAAATGGTGAAGACTGGATTTTATTTAATACTTCACCAGATATTAAGAAGCAGATGGATGATTTCCCTGTTATGCAGCCAGGGCGAGCTGTTCGAGATACTGCTATTGCAGCAATTGTGATTGTAGATGCACAAATTGATCATTCAACAGGGATATTAATGTTACGTGAGCATATTGAACCGTGGGATGTGTATTGTACGCAAGCAGTTCATGATGACTTAACCAATGGCTTCCCAGTGTTTAGTATTTTGGAACATTTCCGTGGCGTGAATTGGCACGAAGTTCAAACAGATGAATCAACGTTTACTATTCCAAAAGCAGAAGGCCTGATATTTACAGCAGTACCACTTAAGAGTGAAGCACCTCCGTATTCTCCACACCGACACAATACAGTTCCAGGTGATAATATCGGTATCAAAGTTGAAGACACACGAACAGGTAAGGTCTTTTTCTACGCACCAGGCTTAGGTGAGGTTGAAGATCATGTGGTCGACTATATGACCAACGCTGATTGTGTATTTGTTGATGGTACAGTGTGGACAGATGATGAAATGTCACATGAGGGTATCAGCGATAAGCGTGCATTAGAAATGGGGCATTTAGATCAGTCTAGTAAAGGTGGAATTATGGATATTTTAAGTGGAATGGAACGCCCAAGAAAAGTATTGATTCATATTAATAATACCAACCCAATTTTAAATGAAGAATCACCTCAGCGTAAGGCTCTTGATGAAGCTGGTATAGAGGTGTCATACGATGGAATGGATATTAAGTTATAAGTTAATTATCTCAATTTAGTCAAAAACTAAGGAAAATTTATGTCAGAAGAACTAAAACCGTGGACAAATGAAGAATTTGAAGAAAAGCTACGTGCAAAATCAAATCTGTATCACTTTAATCACCCATTTCATAAGTTGATGCACTCAGGAAAACTGAACAAGAAACAAGTACAAGGTTGGGTGGCAAATCGTTTTTATTATCAAACTGCAATTCCAGTAAAAGATGCAGCGATCATGTCAAATTGTACGGATCGTGAAGTACGCAAACATTGGGTACAACGAATTCTGGATCATGATGGTCATGAAGGTCATGGTAGTGAACCTGCAGATGTAGGTGGTATTGAAGCGTGGTTACAGTTAGGTGATGCAGTAGGTCTTACTCGTGAAGAATTATGGTCAGAAGAACATGTTTTACCAGGCGTACGGTTTGCTATTGATGCCTATATTAACTTTGCAAAACAAAGACCTTGGCAAGAAGCTGCTAGCTCATCATTAACAGAATTATTTGCACCAACAATTCATAAGCACCGCATCGATCACTGGCCAGAGCAGTACCCATGGATTGAGCCACAAGGTTATAACTATTTCAAAAAGCGTCTTTATGAAGCACCTCGAGATGTTATGAACGGTTTGCAAATCACCATGGATTACTATAAAACACGTGCAGATCAAGAGCGTATGCTTGATATTCTTCAATTCAAATTAGATGTTCTTTGGACAATGTGTGATGCAATGTGGATGGCCTATATTGAAGACCGCCCTCCTTACCATATGGACGTATAATTTAGTTATTTATAACTTGATTTCTTTTACAGGTATTTTGTGTTTATTTGCAAAATACCTGTTTTGATTTTAAATACATAAGATATTTAGAGTATTAATTTATGAGTGAAGCAATATTTAAAGCCGATAGTGTGCCTGTTCTGGCACAAGGCTATCGCTTTCAGTGGGAACCTGCACAAGACTGTAATGTCTTACTATATCCAGAGGGTATGGTGAAATTGAACCCGGCTGCGGGCGAGATTTTGAAACGAATTAATGATAAAAAACAAACAGTAGCTGAACTTATCGCTGAATTAAAAGTTGCCTTTAATGGGGCTGACTTAGACGATGATGTTTATCAGTTTTTGGAGGAAGCACATGACAACAGCTGGATCAGAGCAGAATAAAGCGCCTGGTAGCACTGGTGGTGCTACCGGTATGAATGTACGTGATCAGATTCGTCAACCGTTATGGTTGTTGGCAGAGTTAACCTATTCCTGTCCTTTGCAATGTCCATATTGTTCAAACCCAATGGACTTTGCGAAAGTTAAGAAAGAATTAAGCACTGAAGAATGGATAAGCGTATTTAAGCAAGCTCGCGAAATGGGAGCAACACAACTCGGTTTCTCTGGTGGCGAGCCAATGACTCGACCGGATTTAGTAGAGTTGATTAAAGCTGCACGTGATTTGGGTTTTTACACTAATTTGATTACATCAGGTGTAGGGCTTGATTCTACTAAGGTGGCTGAGTTTAAAGAAGCTGGATTAGATCATATTCAAGTGAGCTTCCAAGCGAGTTCAGAAGATTTGAATAATTTGATCGCAGGTACTGATGCGTTCAAACATAAGATTGAAATGGCAAAAGCGGTTAAAGCTAATGGCTATCCAATGGTGTTGTGTTTTGTAACTCACCGCCAGAATATTGATCAAATTGATGAGATTCTTGATTTATGCATTGAGTTAGAAGCTGATTATGTTGAATTGGCAACCACACAATATTATGGTTGGGCGATGCATAATCGTGATCAATTGATGCCAATGAAAGAGCAATTAAATCGTGCGGAAGCCATTGCACATCGTTATCAGGAAGAACAAAAAGGCAAGATGAAAGTCTATTATGTGGTGCCTGATTATTATGAGGAACGTCCAAAAGCCTGCATGAATGGTTGGGGTAATATTTTCCTTACCGTTACGCCAGATGGTACGGCACTGCCATGTCATGCTGCACGTGAATTACCAGGTATGTCATTGCCAAATGTTAAAGATATGAGCGTTAGAGAGATCTGGGAAGGTTCGGATGACTTTAATATGTTCCGTGGCTTCGAATGGATGACAGAACCTTGTCGCTCTTGTGATGAAAAAGAGAAAGACTTTGGTGGGTGTCGATGTCAAGCCTTTATGCTTACAGGTGATGCAACTAATGCCGACCCTGTGTGCAGTAAGTCGCCTCATCATCATTTGATTGAAGAAGCAGTTGAAGCAGGACGATTGGAATCAGAGAAACCAGTTATTGAACAAAAACCGCTAGTATTCCGTAACCCGAAAAATTCCAAGCAAATTGCTGGCAAGTAAGTTTGCTAACTGCATACGTAGCTTCTGATTTTGCTATTAAGACCCGCGGTCTGACCAAACAATATGGTCAGACCGTTGCGGTTAATGAGCTGGATTTAGAAATTAAAATAGGCCAGTTTTATGGCCTTCTAGGTCCTAATGGCGCTGGTAAAAGTACCACTATCCATATGTTGACTACGATGACAACAGCTACTTCTGGTGAAGCGTGGATTGCTGATCAATTAGTATCTGCTGATCCAGTTGTAATTCGTGGAACTGTCGGCTTGGTATTTCAAGATTCAGCACTTGATCGCACAATGACGATTGATGAAAATCTACAATTTGCGGCGGCGATGTATAACTTACCACCACAAATAGCAGACAAACGCATTGATGAATTATTGTCAGTCTTTGGATTACAAGAAAAGCGCAATGTTAAGTTACTTGCATTATCGGGTGGGCAACGTCGGGCTGTTGATATTGCACGAGGTGTGTTGCACAGACCGAAAGTATTATTTTTAGATGAACCTACTATTGGTTTGGATTTACCTAATCGTCGTGCAATTTGGCGTTTTGTCGAACAATTACGCCGCAATGAAGGGATGACAGTCTTTTTGACCACGCACTATTTGGAAGAAGCAGCAGCATGTGATCATGTTGATTTTATTCAGCATGGGAAACTTCAACAAGGTGGAGCACCTCACGAGTTAATCGAGCAATTGGGTGCTTATGTGCTTGAGATTAATACAGCTGATCCAGAGAATATTGCTGCTCAATTAACACCATTATTTGGTGACCCAATACGGGAAGATCAACAATTAAGCTTTAAAATTTCAGCTAGTGATTTTAACTTTTCTGAATTACAGAAAACTTTAGGAGATGCCGTGTCATCAATGCAGTGGCGTCGGCCCAATTTGAATGATGTCTACCTCTGGACATTTTGTAGTCCAGAGCAAGGTGAAGCAGTATGAGTTGGCGTCCTGTTAAAGCCGTAGTCGGCCGTGAACTAAGTAAATTATTTCGGCAACGTGCGAGATTGGTCAGTGCCATGGTACGACCAATGATCTGGCTATTAGTGATTGGTAGCGGTGTCGGCAGTATGTTAGAAGGCCAACAACAAGAAGGTTATCTAACTTTTCTGGTTCCCGGTATTTTGGCAATGACTTTATTATTTGCCTCATTATTGTCTGCATTAACATTGGTCTATGACAAAGAGTTTGGTGTGATGCGGATGATGATGATTGCACCCATTGCCCATTATTGGATTGTATTATCGAAGTTAATAGCAGCAACTTTAACGGCGATGGTGCAAGCAATTTTATTGTTATTACTGCTAGTGATTTTAGGCTTAATAGATATCAATATAGCTCTTGGATTGTTGCCCGCTGCATTATTAACATCAATCTGTTGTGCGGCTATTGGAGGGCTGATTGCTGTTTGGTCAAAAAGTATTGATAACTTTGCAGTGATTATGAATTTCTTTATCTTTCCGGTGTTTTTCCTGAGTGGTGCTTTATATCCAGTGAAGCAATTACCTGACTATTTGCATTATATTGTGGCGGTGAATCCCTTTAGTTATGGCGTAGATTTATTAAAACATGCTGTACCAAACGTGAACACTGATTTTTCAGTCACAACAGATATTGTTGTTCTAATTAGTTTTTCGACCATTGCAATTTTAATTGCTTGCTGGCGCTTCTCGCGAGAATCAGTACATGAACCTTTGTTTCACCGTGCAACTAAGCGTTAGTGACAACTCCCTAAACCTTTTTTCTCTAAATAGCATTGATGGTATTCTTCAGCAGGATAAAAGGTGCTGGCGGCGGTAATTTCAGTAACAATAGGGCCGGCAAAGATGTGAGCTTTATTTAATGTTTGTTTAACCAGCTCTGCTTGTTGATGTTGTTGTTCACCATGATAAAAAACCGCGCTACGGTATTGTGTACCCACATCAGGTCCTTGTCGGTTTAATGTGGTTGGATTGTGTGTTTTCCAAAATACACCTAATAAGGATTCAAAACTGACAATAGCTGGATTGAAAGTGATTTCTATAACTTCTGCATGTCCTGTAGTACCCGTGCAGACTAATTTATAAGTGGGATTCTCCGTAGTTCCACCTAAGTAACCAACGCGTGTTGAAGTGACACCGGTTATTTGCCTGAATTGTACCTCAACACCCCAAAAACACCCTGCTGCAAATGTTGCGATGGCCATTATTTACCTCTTACATTATGGGAAATACCTGAGCGCTTGTATACTATTACGTTTGCCTTAATAATTATGGTGAAAACAATTAAAAATGCAAGTCTTTCCCTGAAAGGCGGCAATTAGATTAGAGAGTAAAATGAGCGAAAAAGAAGTCATAAAGCCGAGTAATTTTATACGTAATATCATTGATGCTGATATCGAAGCAGGCAAAAATGATGGGCACGTACACACTCGATTTCCACCGGAACCGAATGGTTATTTACATATCGGCCATGCTAAATCTATATGCTTGAATTTTGGGCTTGCTAATGATTATGATGGTTTATGTAATCTGCGTTTCGACGATACCAATCCCCACAAAGAAAATGAAGAATTTGTTGATGCAATTAAGAAAGATGTGCAGTGGCTTGGTTTTGATTGGGAAGATAGATTGTTTTTTTCTTCGGATTATTTTGAGCAACTTTATAATTATGCCGTGCAACTTATCCAGCAAGGTGATGCCTATGTCTGTGACCTTAATGCTGAGGAAACTAGAGAATATCGTGGCACGTTAACGGAACCAGGTAAAAATAGTCCATATCGTGATCGATCAGTAGATGAAAATCTGGATCTATTTAAACGTATGCGTGCAGGTGAATTTGCTGATGGTTCAAAGTTATTAAGAGCCAAAATTGATATGGCATCACCTAATATCAATATGCGTGATCCTGCTATTTATCGCATTCGACATGGTGTTATTCATCATCAAACAGGTAATGAATGGTGTATTTATCCAATGTATGATTACACTCATTGCGTGTCCGATGCTATTGAAGGTGTTACTCATTCAGTTTGTACTTTGGAGTTTGCAGATCATCGCCCTTTATACGATTGGTTTCTTGATACATTAAAGACAGCTAACCATCCACAGCAAATTGAATTCTCTCGTCTTAATTTGCAATATGCCATCACCAGTAAACGTAAGCTGACACGGTTGGTTGATGAAAATATTGTTGATGGATGGGATGATCCGCGGATGTCGACAATTTCAGGAATGCGTCGGCGAGGTTATCCTTCCGCAGCCATTCGTGAATTTTGTGAGCGCATTGGGGTGACTAAAGCGGATAACTCTGTGGAAATGGAAATATTGGATGCCTGTATCCGTGAAGAGTTGAACAAAATTTCACCACGAGCAATGGCCGTATTGAATCCTGTCAAAATTGTGATTACTAATTACCCAGAAGGACAAACAGAACAATTAACAGCACCTAACCATCCTCAAAATGAAGAGATGGGAACGCGAGTAGTGCCTTTTACCCGCGAGCTTTATATTGATAGAGCCGATTTTAAGGAAGAGGCGAATAATAAATTCAAACGTTTGGTTAAAGATAAAGAAGTCCGACTTAGGAATGCTTACGTGATTCGCTGTGATGAAGTGATCAAAGATAATGACGATGAGATCGTTGAACTGCGATGTAGTTATGATCCCGCCACATTGGGGGCTAATCCAGAAGGTCGCAAGGTTAAAGGTGTGATCCATTGGGTATCAGCTGAACATGGTGTGAAAGCACAAGTGAGACTTTATGACCGACTCTTTAATCACCCTCATCCAGATAGCGATAAAGATGTTGAAGACTTCATTGCCCATCTCAATCCTGATTCATTGATAACATTGACAGATAGTGTTGTTGAGCAGAGTTTGTCAGAGTCAATACCTGGCAAGGTTTATCAGTTTGAACGTGAAGGTTATTTTTGTGCTGATTCTGAGCTTTGTCGTGATGGAAAACTAGTATTTAATCGTACTGTAACTTTGCGTGATACTTGGGCAAAGATTGAGCAGAGCTAGTTGCTTTTAAAAATGAACAGAAACGTATTGTAAGTATTTATGAGATGTAGTTGCACCTATATAAGAAAACTCTTATCCTTGCATATTCAATATGCTTAAAACCGTAGTTAGAAGGACTAAAGATGTTACAAAACCTTGAAAGTGCTCATTTTAATATGTTGGAGCAACAGGTACGACCTAGTGATGTATTAGATTCTCGGGTTTTGAAAGCCTTAAAAGATATTGCCCGTGACCAATTTGTTGATGAGGATTTATTGGGGCTAGCTTTTGCTGATACTGAATTACCAATAGGTTATGGGCAGACGATGTTATCACCTGTACTACAAGGCCGTTTATTACAGGCTATAGATATACAGTCTGACGAAGAGGTATTAGAAATTGGCACAGGAAATGGCTATTTCACTGCTTTATTGGCACAACTAGCAAAACATGTGACCAGCGTGGAAATAGTGTCTGAATTATCAGTGCTGGCACAACAGAATTTAACAAAAGTTGGTATCGATAATGTGATGTTATCTGTTGGTGATGCTTCACATGCTTGGGAATTATCCGACCGGATAGATGTCATTATCGCAACAGCAGCATTTGTGGCTGTTCCCAATGCGTATCTACAAAGTCTGGCTGTGGGTGGTCGAATGCTAGCAGTAGTGGGTGAAGGTGAGGTGATGGCAGTACGAATTATTCA
>QNEY01000069.1 GCA_003645385.1 Gammaproteobacteria bacterium
AAAAGAAAATAGTGAAGATAAATAGTGTCAATGCTGCAAATATCATAAAAATCACCCAGGAACCTGTTACATCGACACCCCCATTTTTATGGGCAGAAAGCAACCTGCCTGTGCTGATTTCAAACGTAAGAAGGGGGTCAAGTAATGGGTACTCGCTCACTAACATTAATTTCAGACAGTAATGGCAAAGAGATACTGGTCATGTACCGTCAATACGATGGGTACCCCAGTGGTCTTGGCCTTGAACTGGCTCAATTCCTTGAGCCATACACAATTACCAACGGCATAAGTGATACATCCACACAGACTGCAAACGGTATGGGGTGCCTCGCTGCTCAAATGGTAAAGCACTTCAAAGAATGTGTAGGTAACATTTATCTGTACCCTGCCAGCACCCGTAATGTGGGTGAGGAATTCACCTACGCCATTTCAGTCACAGAGGGTGAATTGCGTATCACAATCCGTGAGGTTGTATGGGTGCATGATGAACACGATGAGTACCGCAAGATATTTGAAGGTACACCAACTGAAATGATAGCCTTTTGTGAGGAAAACAAATGAGCAACGCACTTGAGATGAGAGACTACCATGCAAAACTTGAGGCTGAGAAAGCCGCACAAGCCCTTGAGTCATTCGTAAACCCTTACGGGTGTGACCATGACAGTTTTGTTAAACAGATCACTCACAGGGCACACAGGACGCTTCAGCAAAGCATTGGAAAGCTGGTGTTCAAGCTCATTAAAGGGTGGGCTGAAATGTATCGTAAGGACATGTATGATGGGCGGAATGAAGGTATCTGTCAAGCGTGTCATAATATAGATGAGTTAATGACCGCTGAACACAACGGTGATTGGACTTACCTGCCAACAGTATAGGAGGTGGACGTGCACTACTCACCACAACAAATGATGCAGATTGTAGGAATCAAAAGCCATACCTACAATTCCTGGAGAAACAGGGGGCTTATCAGAAACATTGCCAAAAAGAGTGGTGTGCGTTCACGCTACACTAAAACCGATGTGATGAAGTGCCTAATCATGAAAGCACTCAGCACTCAGGGAGTCACCTATCCCATAGGGTTTGATGCCAGTAAGATAATCACCCAAAAACTTGAGTGGGAAGAAGCAACTGATACCTTTGTAGATGTAGTCAATGGTATTTGCACCGATGCCCCTGATGAACTTGAAGGGAACGCCCTGCTATACGTATATCTTGAAGGGTTGCGTAATCATATTGATAATTTTGAAAAAGAGGAAGAATAGCCATGGGATACTACAGTGAATAAATAATGTGAAAGCCCATTATTTTGATGTACAACGAGTACTAATAGTGTTACAGTGAATAACAAACTGAAATAACACTGAGGAAAACCATGCGTAAAAAAGTACAAGAAGTCACCCAACAGGAATTGAAAGCATTATTAACATACGACCAAGAGACAGGATTGTTTGTATGGAAAGAACAAAGGGGTGGGCAAGGTGGTGGGAAAACAAAAGCGGGGGACATTGCGGGATACAAAACACCAAAAGGATACATTGTAATAAAGATAAATTACAAATTGTATATGGCTCATATCTTGGCTTTTTTATACATGGAAGGGTATTATAGTGAATTTCAAATAGACCATGAAGACAGGGTTAAACACCACAACTGGTGGAATAATTTGAGGGAAGCAACCTCACAGTGCCAGTCCAGAAACATTGGCAATCAAATCAATAGTAAATCTGGTGTGAAGGGTGTGAGTCCTGTTAAAAGTGGGAAATGGTACGCAAGTATTATGGTTGACGGAAAAACAAGGAATCTTGGATACCATGAAAGTATAATGGAAGCTGCTTGCCACAGATTAGCTGGTGAGCAGTGTGTTGATTGGGCAGGGTGTGATTCTAATAGTCCTGCCTATAAGTATGTTATCTTAGGTAAACGAAGGACATTAAATACAGCCGAAAGGCGGGGGTGAATATTATCGGATGTGACATACATTGCTTTGTGGAAAAGCGTCAGGCTGATGGTTCATGGGAACAGATATTTGGTTTTGTTTCAGATTACTATGATGCCGACAATGATTACTTTAAGGGGGAAACTTTTTCAAATGCTGTTGCCCCCATTGACAGCAGGAATTACACAGTGTTTGCTGTACTGGCTGATGTCCGTAACGGTCACGGCTTTGCAGGGTGCGATACTGGTAATGCTGTTGAGCCAATCGCTCACCCTAAAGGGCTGCCGGATGATTGTTGTGATGCAATCAGGAAAGACAGTGATGAATGGGACTGTGATGGGCACTCACATTCGTACTTTACCGTGGCTGAAATAGAAGCCTACAATGTAGATGTACTCAAAACTGTGCGTGGTATTGTGCATGTGAGCGAGTACCTCAAATGCCGTGAAAGTGGTGAGGAACCGCACGCATGGTGTGGGATGATTAGTGGTCCTGGTATTGAGATTGTTACACAGGAAGCCATTGATAAAACCTCCATTGAAGAGGTCAAGCACTGGTGTACTGAGTTCCCTGACCTTGCTGAAAAGCACCATGTTAAAATGGAATGGACAGTGCCACTCAAAGATTACTGTGGCAAACTGTTCACCGATAGCCTTGACCAATTAAAAGCACGATGTGACTCACCTGAAATGGATGATGTACGCATTGTATTCTGGTTTGACAATTAAGGGGTAGCCATGGAAATGAAACAGGGGATGTGGGTTGCTTTTACCATGAAGGGGGGTAGCAAAGCGGTGGGTATCATCGGTGAACAGCAGGTCACAGGTGACTTTTTTATAGATTATACTGACTGTACTGGATTTTCTAGTAGGGTATTTTTTGAAGACGTACTGAGTTGGTATGAAATAGATATTAATTGGGAGGAATTAAAAAAATGAAAGAGCCAAGAGAAAAACCAATAGTGAATTTTACCAGTATTAATGCCAATGCCTTTTCCATAATGGGTGCTGTAGTTAAAGCACTCAGGAAGGAGGGGGCTGACAAAGAGTACTGTGACAAGTACAGAGAAGAAGCTGAATCAGGTGATTACGACCACCTGTTACAAGTGTCAATGAAATACTGCGAGGTATGCTGATGGGCAAAGCAATCTTTAAGTACACGCTTGATGCTGACCGGAGCAGTGACCTTCTGATGCCTGTAGGTGCTAAGATACTTCACGTCCATGGTCAAAATGATGAGATGTGTGTATGGGCGATAGTTGACCCTGACGCACCTATGGAAACCCGTAAGTTCAGTATTTACGGGACAGGCCATCCGATGAATGATGAACCAGAAGTATACATTGGGTCACTGCACATCTTTGAAGAACGTGAAGTGTACCATGTTTTTGAGAGGGTACTGTTGTAAATAAGTATTGACAGGCACCACTCCTTATGGTATATATACCATAATCAATAAGGCAATAACGCCAATGAAGCAAAGTTTAGCGGAGGTAAGAATGAAAGCAAATGCGTATTATGTGGACGGGGTTGATATGATATTCCCTACTGCCACTATGAGACACATTGGGCACATGGTTCGTAATGTAAAGCCTATTGAGGGATACCGAGCCATTGTTGACCAAGACACAGACCGTACTTATGCCATTGTAAAATCTGGCTACAAACTCATCCAGCATCAAAAAGTTATTGATAACTTGGATGAATTGTGTGCAGAATTCCCTGATTATGGTACACCCAAAAAAGAAGTGTGGCTGTCAAACCACGGGGCACGGATGAAAACCCGTTACACCTTTGGGGATGTTGATTTTGAAATCACTCCTGGCGACATAGTACACCCAACACTTGAGTCCTTTTCAAGTTTTGATACATCACTTGCACAACGTATCTTGATGGGTGGGTTCAGAGTTGTATGCACAAATGGCATGGTAGTTGGCAAAATCCTTGGTGAGTATAAGCGTAAGCATACCACGAGCCTTAACCTTGACCGTGCACGGAATGTACTGCACGCTGGAATGAAGGATTACAGTGATGCTGTAGGCTTGTGGAGCAGTTTCACAGAGCGTGATGCACTGGCAAACGAAGTTACCCTGTATGAAACATTGAACTTTCACAAGGATGAAAAGCTCAGTGTGGAATCAGCCATTAAAAAGCAGGGCAAAGTTATTACTTGGGATGATGATGAACCCAAGAACCGTGAAGTTGAAATAAACGCATGGGAATTGTATAATATTCTCACGGCAGAAGCTACCCACAGGGTTCCTGACATTACACGCAGGGCTAAAATCCTTGATGGTGTGGCTTACGGTTTCAAAGAAGCAGCGTAGTAAGGATACCTCCCTATGTACTCTGGGCTCCTTACTGCGTGTATTTCCATTGCAGCCCAGAGTACACCCCCTTTCATACCACGGAGTTTTTAATGGAAATTGATAAAATAAAAAAGAGACTTACCAAATTGCTTGCCCTATCAGCTTCTCCTGTTGAAGCTGAAGCAGAAGCTGCCATGAAAAAATGTCAAGAACTAATGGCTAAGTACGGAATACGTACCATTGATATTGATGAGGAGAACCGCACAGCAAATGTGAAAGATGCCTCAGTTGATGGAACAAGCAGGCAGGTAACTACATGGGAGTCAACACTCGCAGCAGCGATAGCCCAGTGCTTGGATGGTAAATCAATCATTGACAAGACACCTACTGGTTGGCAAGTAATGTTTATTGCTGGAAACACTGAAATAGAAATCATCATTGACCTGTTCAAGCGTGTACGCAGGGTGATAAGTAAGAAGGCCAAGGAGTATGCTGCGATCAACATAGGAAACACAAAAACATTAAAGCATAATTACAGTGTGGGTATGGTAAGCACCATCTACACAAGGTTGAAGAACATTTATGTTGACACCCCATCAACGACTGCTTTGGTGGTAATTAAAAAGGACGCTATTAACACCCACATCAAGAAGGTGGTTGGTCCTACGGTGAAGCGTACATCTAACGCCACCATACGGGATGAGCAGGCGTACCGTTCTGGTATGCGTGATGGGCATAACGTCGTACTCAATCAGAGTATTGGTGCAAATAAGAGTGGTGCCATAGCATAAAGTAATTGACAACTGCTTATCCATGTGGTATATATACCATATAACAATGTGAAAGGGGCACAAGCCCAAACCAAAGAAGTCAATCATGACGGAGGTTATACAATGCTTGTCAAAGATAAGAATATAGCAAAACTCATCAACGAAGGTGCCCTTCTGGACACTGAAATCAAAAAACTCGCAAAAGATTTTAAAGAAGTGAAAAGTGAACTCGATGATGAACTCGACAAAGGCACCTTTGTCACTTCAAAGGGACACGCACTCACCATTTCCTGTTCAAAGCGGTACTCAGACATTGCACCTGAAGAAGCTAAAACTGCCCTGCGTAAAAAGCGTTTGGGTAAGAACTTTATGAACTGCATTAAAGTCAACCTCACAGAGTTGCGTAAATTGCTGACTGATGAGGAAATTAATAAACTCAGGGTCGCAGCAGGTAATACAACCAAAATGTCATTCAAATAGGAGGTGTCCCATGGAACTCATATTTTTGTGGTTTTTATATACTGGCCTTAAACGTATCTGGCCTGACGAACCCTCCTGTGGAAATAATGGTAATGATGTATTCATACCTTTTGAAGATCAAAAGGGTGGCTCACAGGAAAAGGAAGTGTTTGAAGACAGAAAAGAATACTACCCGTATGAGCATGAAGATTTTAATGAGTTTTAAAGGAACCCCTACGATACCCCTATTGCATTTTGGTGCATAGGGGTTAATGTGGTATAGCAAATCAAAATAAATTGAATACAGGGGCAATACGAACCCTTTAAGATATACTGGTGATACAATGGCAATCAAAGTAATCATAGCAGGGTCATTACTCATTAAGAATGTACAACCTCATATCATTGAGCGTATAAAAACAGACTTAATATTTAAGAACCCCAAGTATGAGCAGGCAATGAAGCAGCGACAACGGAACAAAGGTACCTATTCTATCACCATTGATCCGTACACATACTATTACAAAATGCGTGGCTCCTCCATAATTGTCCCCCGTGGGTACATGAACGCAGCTCTGCAACTTTTAAAGGGGAAAGAAGTTGAAGTTATTGACAGGGCTGTGTATCCAGCAGCAGATATACAATTCAATGGGTCACTGAGACCGTACCAAGACAAGGCGTGTGGCATAGCCTTAAAATCACGGTATGGGTTGTTGGAAGCTGCGACTGGTGCTGGTAAGACTGTTATGGGAGTGTACATCGCTGCCAACCGTGGTACCAAGACACTTATCATTGTGCACAATAACGAACTACTAAATCAATGGATTGATGCCTTCAGCAAATTTACGAACCTTAACAAAAAAGATATTGGTGTTATTGGTGGTGGAAAATTCAAACTCAAAGATGTGACCATTGGCATCATCAATTCAGTTGCAAAGAAGTGTGATGAACTGAGGAATGAATTTGGTTTTGTCATACTGGATGAGTGTCACAGGGCTCTGGGGAATACATGGGTGAAGGTGATTAACTCCTTGAAGCCGTACTCACACCTCGGCCTGACAGCTACACCATACCGCAGTGATGGTCTTACAAAAGCACTGTTCAAGGTGGTCGGACCCAAATTGCACAAGGTAGACAGGAAGCTACTTGAAAACACAGGGTCAGTGTTGGTTCCAAAAGTGCACATCATAAACACAAAATTCAGATACAGCAGTGACAAAGCCCGTGAAGAATACAGTAGCATGATGTCTGAGCTTGTTCAAGACGAAATGCGTAATGTGCTTATTACCAAGCAGATATTTGCTGACTATAAGAAACACGGGGAACCAATCATGGTTGTCAGTGACAGGGTATCACACTGCAAGGAACTTGGTGAGGAACTACGTACTTACTTGGCCTTAGAACCAGTGGTATTGCACAGTGGTATGAAAAAGTCAGACCCCAACTATGTTGACAGAAAACAAGCTGTCGAGGATTTGAAAGCTGGGAAGTACAATGTGCTTGTGGCTACCGTATCACTACTTGGGGAAGGGTTTGATGCACCTGATCTTGCAGCAGTATTCCTGACAACACCAATGAAATTCAGTGGTAGGCTGTTGCAGACTGTAGGGCGTGTGTTGCGTCCTTCAGGCTCAAACTTGCCAAGGGTGTATGACATACGAGATAACCTTGAAGAAGTGTTGCGGTACAGTGGCTTTTCTCGTGACAAAGTGTACAAAAAGCATGGATGGACTGAATAAATTAAATAAAGGGGAACAGCAATGCAGAGAACAGATTTGTGTGACGGTGATTGTAACAGATGTCCTATTATAGGGCATGAAAATAGCAGGATGCTCACTCTGGTATTGAACGAACTGCGTGATAAGTATGGTGACGGAGTTGAGTATATCGTTAATAAGCACTGCCCCAATATGACAGTGTGCCACACCTGTAGGATTGATGACTTTTGTCACGATGAAGATTGTGACATAGTTGGTGAAATACCTGAAGAGAAGCGGAGGGAATGGTAATGGCACTGTATAATGTGGAATTCAAAGTGTGTGGTATTGATGAAGATGAGTATGATGAAGTTGTTGAGCATATCCAAACACTGCTCGAAGCTACTGAGTACAGGGTTGAAGTAGGCATCGGCGAGGAAACCGAAGATGAATAAAAAATGTGAGCAGTGCTATTATTACAAGAGTATTCCTGGCACATTTCTTATAAAAGGCAAGTGCCGACTACACGAGCATCAGGTATTTTGTGACGCTAAAACCTGTACAGAGTTCTCACCTGACATGGTGCATGACCGTGCGTGGTTTGAGGAAGTGTGGGCTGCTCGTGATTGCGAAGCCTGTGGGGGTACAGCAGGATGTGGTGATTGTGGTGAAATAACTGAGAACTTATACTCACGGAACTGCATACAGGGGAGTAAAACATGGGTGAAGTAGCAGACATGATCATTGACGGTACACTATGTCAAGAGTGTGGTATGCTTGTGTATGAGGGGAACCCACTCAAGGCCAGTGGTGCAGAAGTAAGTCCTGGATTTCCACGTACTTGTAGGGTGTGCCTTGTGGAAGCTAAAGCAGAAAATGATGCTGAACCCTGCCCAGAATGCTCAACAGGTAAACTTAGAGGTGCCAGAGGTGGTGGTGTAGAGTGCAATAACCCAGACTGCTGGTACTGGTTTTGTTTTTAGGAGACACATATGAAAATTGAAGAAGTGGTTGATGTGCTGAACGCACTGAAGAAAGAACATGGTAATGTGGATGTACGTGCTGTTGCCCCCATGAACGCAGGGTTCCTGCGTGTGACT